>JBJSXX010000025.1:0-6618 GCA_046086605.1 Pirellula sp.
GGGGGGATTCCATCGTCAGTTGGGTTGCTCATCGGTAATCCTAGTTTACAGTCTTGATAGCTCGCGGCCTTTAGACCCGAGCCGTCCCTAAAACCTAAAGAAACTATTGTATCAGAAATGGTTTTTTTAGGTGATGTCCAAGTCTACAGATAAGGTAGAAATGCTCGTTTTTACTCCTTCACAAATGAATCTTTTTTCGACTTGACCATCAGAGTCTTAGTCCTATGATAAACCGCTCGATTGAAAGCTGGTTCAGAGGCATCCTGGGCGATTTTGGTTGTAGCAACCAAGGTTCTCGAGATTCATCTGGGTTGGCGATTCAAGGCATGTCGATCCCTGCCCAACGATTTACATGGATGCCCTCGGCAAACGATAGCAAACGGACTCATTGCCCATAGATCGATTTCAGTCATATTGCTTCGGCAAACCTGATCCGAATAGTTCCGTCAAGGCCAATCAGACCAACATTAGAAAGTGACCAGTCGTCAAAGACAATTAGCGGGCAAGTTTCACAAGAGGCAATGAGCAAATCCCGGGAGGTAGTTTTCGACGCCGCCGTACTCCCCGTGGAGAGTTGGAATTGAGTTCGTTTAGATAATCGTTCGATCGTACAATTGTTGTTGAGCAAACCCTTTAACTTATTGAACAGTCGGCAAGACACTCAAGTTTTCTTGCACGATAAATAGAATCTAGTAGGAGACCTTATCGATGATCGATTCCGATCGATTTATTACCCTCGACGATCTTGTCGAAAGCGTTCCGGAAGTGTTAGTTCGGGAAGCAGAAGAGAAAATGAATTCCGCCCAAAGTGCGGCAGAAGAAGTCAATTATTCAATCAAGGATCCTTTAAGTATGACCAAAGACCTAAGCAAAGCCCAACGCATTCGCCTTTACATGGAGAACAACCCAGAGGCCAGAAATAGAGATGTTGTCGAGGCACTCAAGCAGTTCAGCGTCACCGCTGCCGATGTGGCGAATGTCAAGAGCATTGCCAAGCGGCAAGGGGGTGGTACCCCTTCGGCACGAAGCGAGGTGGCAGCACCAGCGGCCGGGAAAAAGGTTTCGCCTGCAGGGATGAGCATGACAAGCCCGGGAGCAAGTATCACACTGCCGGAACTCGAAGCCGGCGTGGCCTTTGTCAAAACCGCCGGCTCGATCATGAGAGCCAAGCACCTGCTGATCATCATCGAGCAGATCAAGGCTTGCTAATAAAGGCTCGTGCTCGTACTCGAAGCCCTTCCGATATCGTTTGGGCACCAGACTATTGAGAATTCCGCAAGGATCCAAAAACCATTTCGTTAGCCACAGTTGCTTTCCGATTACGATCACGAGCACCGTTTCACTGAGCACGAGCACGCTAGCAGAGGTGCACAAGCACTCAGGTGAGTTGTCCCTCTGCAGCACGAACGGTGTTTTCGAGCAACATCGCAATCGTTAGCGGTCCCACTCCGCCAGGGACCGGAGTGATGGCTGAGGCGACCTGGCTGACTGCTTCAAAGTCGACGTCTCCGACTAGCTGATCACCGAGTCGATTGATCCCGACGTCGATCACAACAGCCCCGGGCTTTACCATTTGGGCTGTTATGAAATTGGGTTTTCCGATCGCCACCAAGAGCACGTCGGCCGTTCGGGTAATCGAAGGCAAGTCTTGAGTTTGGCTGTGACAACATGTCACTGTGGCGTTGGCATTGCTCGGTCCGCCTGGCCCCGTCTTTTGAAGACACATGTTGACCAAGGGTTTGCCCACGATATCACTTCGGCCAACTACGACGACCTGTTTTCCGCAAATCTCGATGCCTGTTCTGGCAAGCAACTGGAGCACTCCATGAGGTGTGCATGGCAAAAAACGGGGTCGGCCTTGGGCCATGAGCCCAACGTTCTCGGGTGAGAATGCGTCGACATCCTTGAGTGGATCGATCCGATCGAGTACCAAGCGAGAATTGATATGTTCGGGCAAAGGCAACTGAACCAAAATCCCATGGACGCTTGAGTCTTGGTTGAGTTGGTCGAGCAAAGCCAGGAGCGTTGCGGTTGTCGTTGAGGAGTCGAGTCTAAGCACATGGCTATCGAGCCCTGCTTTTTGGCATGCGATCTCCTTGTTTCTGACATAGACTTGGCTGGCAGGATCTTGGCCTACCAAAACCGCGACTAGTTTAGGCGCAATACCGTGCTTTTCACGGAAAGCAGAGACTCTAGCGGCGACTTCTTGCCTGATGGTCATCGCTATTGCCTTGCCATCGAGAATTCGAGCAGTCATTCGAAGATCGTTGCCTCCTGGCGATGTAGATTCAATTCTGGGTTCTTCAGATATTTCTGGGGAAGTATATTTAGGGGGATTAGTAGTTCATTTTATTCAATGAGCCTATCACTGACTTTTATGCCAGCGAAGCCGGGTGGCGAACCTCAACGATTTACCCACAATCATTCCGCACGAGCCCTTTATAGCTTGGCGGGGATAACTCGCGAAGGGCTTTTGAGCTAGATTCCGGTCGGGGTCTTTGGCTAAATGGGTATTCTCCGGGGCATGCGAAACGGTTAAGCTTTTCGCTAAGTCAACCAGGATTCCTTATTCCTTCGCAAAAAAAAGAACGTCATTGAACCATGTCGGACGATTCGATCACAACAACCAATACCGATGCGAACAACGAGCCGAAGCTCAGCGCCGTCGAGCTGATCAAGGATGCCAGCAGGTACCTACGAGGCTCGATTGGATCGGAGCTTTTGTCGGACTCGAATCACTTCGGTAAGGATGATCTTCAGCTGCTCAAATTCCACGGGACTTATCAGCAAGATGATCGTGAGCAGCGAAAGAGTTCTGGGGACTCGGGCAAGTCGGAAAAAGAATATAGCTTTATGGTCCGTACGAGAATCCCGGCAGGGATCATGACGGCCCAGCAGTTGCTCGCTCACTTGGATCTATGCGATACGATCGGCAATTCGACTCTGAAAATTACCACTCGGCAGGGTCTGCAATTGCACGGGATACTCAAGCAGGATCTCCGAGAGTGCATGCAGAAAATCAATCAATGCATGCTGACCACGCTTGCTGCGTGCGGGGATGTCAACCGCAATACGATGGCTTGTCCAGCCCCTTACAACGACTCGGTACGAGCTACGGTTCAGAAGCTTGCACAAGACATCTCGGATCATCTCTCTCCGAGGACAAAGTCCTACTACGAGTTATGGCTCAAGGATTTAACCAGTGGCCAAGAGACCCTTGAGGGTGGGAGCGATCAGTTGGTTGAACCGATTTATGGCAAGACCTATCTGCCTCGCAAGTTCAAAACTGCAATCGCACTGGCCGATGACAACTGCACCGATGTGTACACCAATTGTTTGGGTTTCATCGCGGTTGTCAGGGATGGACAAGTGATCGGTTACAACGTGGTCGTTGGTGGGGGGCTTGGAGTAACTCCAAGCGCCAAAAAGACCTTCCCTCGTTTGGCTAGCCGTATGGCCTTTGTCACTCCAGAGCAAGCTGTCGGGGTTGCTGAGGCGGTCGTTAAGGTCCAGCGAGATTTCGGGTACCGCGATGATCGCAAGCGAGCTAGGCTAAAGTACCTTGTGCATGACCAAGGGATCGAGTGGATGCGGCACAAGGTCGAGGAGTACTACGGAACAAAACTCAAGGATTGTACGCCCGACGATGTCGTTGAGCATCGCGATCACATGGGGTGGGACGAGCAAGGTGATGGACGCTGCTTCTATGGGTTCAACGTCGAGAACGGTCGGCTCTATGACGACCAGCAGAGGGCATGGAAACTTGCTCTTCGCGAGATCTGCGAAGAGTTCCAACCCGAAGTTCGTTTGACAGCCCATCAGAGCGTTCTGTTTTGCAACCTGCAACCAAATGCTAGGCCCAAGCTTGAGAAGATCATCAAGAAGCGAGGTTTGCCGCTTACCGAAGAGATCTCCAACGTACGCCGCTGGTCGATCGCTTGTGTCGCTTTGCCAACCTGTGGACTTGCGATCACCGAGAGCGAGAGGGCTTTGCCAGGGGTCATCGACGTAATGGAGAAGAAGCTATCCGAGTTGGGTTTGGACAAGGAACTCTTTACGGTTCGAATGACCGGTTGTCCGAACGGCTGCGCAAGACCTTACAATGCCGACATTGGATTGGTAGGAAAAGCCAAAGGCAAGTACACGGTCTATGTTGGTGGCACCCGTTTAGGAACGCGTTTGGGATTCATCTACAAAGATCTAGTACCTCTGGAGAAGATCACCGATAGCCTGGAGCCTTTGTTCCGAGCCTTTCGGGATCAGAGAACTCAGGCGGAGTCTTTTGGAGACTGGTGTACAAGGCTCGGGTTGGAGAAACTCCAGGAGATCGGGACCGAGCCGGTATAGGTTCTGCAAGTATCCAAAAGCGAAAAGGCATCCGTGCCATTGATTCGCTCTTGGGAGTACAAGCGTTGGGGAAATCTAGGCGGCCCGCAGTTGGATCGTCTCGGATCGGCTGGCTTGGGCGAGGATTCCGAGGATGAATTCTTCAAAGATCTGGCCGTCAAGCGCACTTGCAGCAGGGGACTCGGGATGGAACTGGCAGCCGACAACGAACCAATTTTCTAAGCAGCTTTCGATTCCCTCGATCACCCCATCTTGGCATTTGGCGGTGACTTTGAACGCATCTGCTAGGCGATCGATGGCCATGTGATGTCGGCTGGTGACTCGGATTTCACCTTCTCCATAGACACGACCAAGGATCGATTTGGGATCGACGATCAAGGAGTGGCGGTGATTGGGGTCTTGGGGATCGGCATGAGGGAGGGCGTTGGGTAGATCGATCGGGATGTGATAGAAGAGGTTTCCACCTTCGATAATATTGATCAGTTGCATTCCCGCCCCGATGGCCATGAGACTCATTCGTCGTTTGGAGATTTCCGAGGCGAGCCTGCGGTCAAAATCTTCGCGTCGGGGATCCATGGGCCGTACCGAGCTGTGGAGCATGAAGCCATCGCGTCGAGGATCCAAATCGGCTCCTCCGACCAAGACGAACCCGTCGAGGGTATCCAAGATCGAATCGATGCTATCGAGGTCTTCGGTCGGTGGTACCACCACGGGTATTCCGCCTGCCTTGCAGATCGCATCAAAGTAACCGGCGGCCAAAAATGCGTAGGCTGGAGTGCCTTGGTGCGATCCTCGATAGTCGCAGTTCATTCCGATCAGGGGCTTGCGTGTCATGCCAGAGGTTCTCCGGGTTCGATAAGTGACAAGGTTCGCAAGCTATCTTTGGGCTCTTTGGTGGCTGAATCCATTCAACCGAGCGACTTGCGAGAGGGGCGTAGATTAGGGAATCCGGAGAAACGAATCAAGTTTTCCACTAGATTTTGCGTGGAAGGTAAATGCTAGCTCTAGATCGAGTGCTAGCATTACGCTTTAGGTGCTGTTGAATTAGGATTCGCACAAGAGAGCACGGAGTGTTTGCGTCGCTAGAATAGTTCGATCGCCCGGGCGGGGCAAGCCGATATTACTTTGCAATATTCAATGGTTTATGCGGGTTTCGGGTGGGTTTGTGGGTGATTCGCGAAAGTTTGATGACTGCTATGAGTTCTGAAACGACTCCTGAATTTGACCGGCAAGAGTTCGTGCCTCGCTTGACCGAGGCGATTGTTGCCAGTTATGGCTTGACCAATCGGATCCATCACTTGGGGCATTGTCCTTTGCCCAAGTACGAGGTGGTGATCGAGATATTGGAGGATTTCAAGGATCTGTTTTATCCTGGTTTTCGTCGCCGAGAGGGGCTTCATACTTCCAACGTTGCTTACTACGTGGGCAACTTGGTCGATTCGCTTCTTGCGAAACTTTCAAAGCAGATTACCCGGGCATTGATCCATGCCGATCGAGTCAATCATTCGCCCACGGAGGGGTGCAGTGAGATGGCCGATTACGAGGCTCGGGGCGAGTTGATTTCGAAGCAATTGCTCGAAAAGATCCCGTCGATTCGCCAGGTGTTGTCCAAGGACGTCGAAGCTGCGTTTGCTGGTGATCCGAGCGTGAGCAATCGAGACGAGATCGTCTTTTGTTTTCCAGGCTTAGAAGCCGTAACAATCTATCGCATCGCTCATGAGTTGGTACGTCTTAAGGTCCCGTTTATTCCGAGGATGATGAGCGAGTGGGCTCACAAGCAAACCGGGATCGACATCCATCCAGGGGCTCGAATCGGAGAGTATTTTTTCATCGATCACGGAACGGGTGTGGTCATCGGCGAGACGTGTTCGATCGGAAATCACGTGAAAATATACCAAGGTGTAACGCTCGGGGCACTGAGTTTTGCGACCGATGCCAATGGGGATTTGGTCAGGGGGACCAAGCGTCATCCGACGATCGAAGATCATGTAGTGATCTACGCCAACGCAACGATCTTGGGTGGGAACACAACGGTGGGTCACCACAGCATCATCGGTTCGAGCGTATGGGTCACGGCAAGTGTTGCCCCGCACACGACAGTCGTCCTGGAGAAGCCCAAAGTCAGGATTCGAAATGGAACGATTGACGACTCCCTAATGGACTTGAACTACCAAATTTAGGGCCCCCAGCGAATCTCGACCAAGGTATCCTTCCGCGCAAATAACCCTCTCGTTTCCCAATCCCCCCTCCTCTTGCCCCCCTTCCTTCCTT
>JBJSXX010000026.1:0-8604 GCA_046086605.1 Pirellula sp.
GTGCTGATCCGAAGAGTTTGCGACGATGCTTAGTGCGTCCTCGGCAACCCAGCCAGTAACAAACGCCAAGCCAGACATACTTTCGGACTTATTGACCAATCGCTTGCGCGCCGGGTTCGCATTGGACGTTGAATCAGAGCTATCCGATAAGCCCAGGGTGCGAGCCCACGCTTTGACAATTGCGGGAGGAGATTGGATCTGAGTGGCCAGTTGCTCAAGCGATATGCCTTGAGGATTCTCAATCCAACCATCGAGGGCCATAAGTACTGATTCGGTTTGACCGATCCAAATCTTCTGTTGGCTTTGAAAGGTTTGAACAAAGGCATCGAGATTTCGCAAAGGTAGATCCGGTCTACCGGGCGCGACGAGTCGAGGATTTGCGATCACAACGGCATCGTCTTGAGGGCCGTCTCCGGCATCAGAAACCTGCAAATATAGCAAGACATCTTGGTTGCTAAGGTCCTTTGAAATGGGCCATCGTAGCTCTTGCTCCTTGCGGATCGGATTGACTGGTTCTTGCCAAGCTTTGGGACCATCGCGTTTGCCGATATGACCGACGCTTGAAAATTTCCAAAGGGCCTTTTGCCACGAGAGAACTTCGGCAATCAGCGCATCGGGCGCGTTGACTTCGGTGGCTTGCCAACGTTTTTGAATGGTTGCCAATAGGCCTTTTGCATTTGGCTCGTTGAGCTGGCTCCAGAGAGTAGTTAAGTACTTTGCGTTCAAGCCATCGGAAGCGGCAATCGATGCGATCGAAGTTGCGATGTCTTTCGGGTTGCCTGGAGGATTGGATTTGAGAGTTTCGCGGATTTTCAAGGTAGCGACAAGATACTTTTCGACCGGCAGTCGGCCACCTTGATTGGTCTCGAAGACGATCCCTTGGAGATTGACCTTTGCACCCCCTGATTGATCGCTAAACGGAGCATAGAAGCGTCGGATTTCCTCGAGCGTCGCGTTGGTCATATCCGAACGTGACGGGTTGGCGGCAAAGGTGATGCCATCGGGGAGCAAGACAATATGCTGGGCGACCGATTTGGCTGCATCGAGATACTTGCGAACAAGCGAAGGAGACATCACAAGAGCGGCACCGGTATTTGAGAAACCTTCACCGGCAGCGCTATCGGCGGGGAACTCTTTGGCTGGTTGGATCTCAGCGAGGTTGGTTAGATCACTGATGGTGTTGGTGTATTCGGCGTTATTGAGTCTTCGGAGGATCACTGGCCCTGGATCACCCGCGTAGCGCTCGGCTTGGAGAGCAAGCCAGGCTTCAATCCATCGGATCGCGGTTTGTCGATCGTCTGAGGACGGTTGAGGTTCCTCGGGTGGGGGCATTTGCTGGGTTTGAAATTGCTCGACGACTCGTGTTAGTGTGCGAGTCTGTTTTTTCACATGATCCCAATTGGTCCACTGCGTCAAATCGACTTCGGCTTCATTTACCTTTTCGTTATGGCACTTGCTACAATATTTCTGAACAACGTTTTGCACCGATGTTGAGAAAGTTTTTTCAAGCTCTGTGGCGCGTGAATCGGCGTCTTTTGAATTTTGTGCGAGGCTAGGTGGGATCAGGCATTGGATCAAAAGCACAAATGCGATCCAAAGCTTGGAGGCATGGGACAGACGCATGGTCGATAGTAGGATTGGATCGAGGGAGGGGTCGTTGAGGTAGGACGGTTTCTCTTGGGCTAGAAGTCTGGCTGCTTCATGATAGTCGATAGGCCCAGTGAATGCACCTGAACAATGCTGGCAATCGAGTGAAGATAGCTATAAGCATGTTGTCTTAAAGCTAGTTTTTCCGAAAAATGGCCTTTCGCTTGACGGATTGGAATTGCTACATCCTAGGATCGTAGATGAATAGGTAATTCCACAGGAACCGTTCCATGCAGGCAGGGACTCGAAAAACTCTACCGACACGCGGCGTGTTGCTATGCTTTTTGCTGAGCGTGGTGGCAAGTAGCGTTGGGTGTCAGCAGTGGCCTGGGAACCATGCGATGCGTCAGTACCAGATCGAGAGCGAGCGATTGCTTTCGGAGTACCGAAGTCAAAAGAAACGAGCCGAAGAGCTCGAGCAGCGCAACATGCAGCTCGAGAGACGACTCGGGGAGAGCGAGCGAGAGATCGCCAAGTTGCAGGGTCGCAATCCCAGTTCTCGCATGGCAGCCAATCCGGGAGGAAGTATGATTTCCGGGGGTGGCTTGCCCGATGCACGTCCGGGAACCGCTGGACGACTCTCTTCGGGCAATTCCTCCATGAGTTCGAGCGACTCACGGGGCTCGAATCAGTGGCGACCGATTCCAGGCCGATAGTGGCTTGAGGTGGATATTAAGCTCCCCGCCGGTGCTCGGTAGCATTTTCAGCGAATGCCATCGCAATGGCGGCCTTTGAACGAACTGCCGGAAAATTGTCGTACCAAAATCGGGTGCGAAATGCAGCATCTTGCTAAAATCCGACCTGCACACACCAAAACGTTAACGGACCGGTGTATTGAGGAGGGATTCACACAGATGGAGCCACTAGGGATTCGCCCGACGAATGATTTTGCATTTTTAAAGACTTTTG
Organism: Pirellula sp.; assembly: GCA_046086605.1. GTDB lineage: Bacteria > Planctomycetota > Planctomycetia > Pirellulales > Pirellulaceae > JBKCUI01. The sequence goes on from JBJSXX010000026.1 coordinate 2,557, forward strand.
GTTCGCCCGCCAACAAAATCGCACTCATGAGTTTGATCAATGCGATTTTGGATCTCAGGAACCCAATTGTCGATCTGAGAATTGAAAACCCATTTAACTCAAAGGATTTCATGGATGACAAGCTTTCGATCTTAGACATCAAAGCATCCGACACAAGGGGCTGGATTTATGATGTCGAGATGCAAGTTGCGATTGCAGAAAGCTTGGTTCAAAGGCTGGTTTATTATGGTTGCAGAGTCTACGTCGACCAACTCAGGTCCGGGGAGGATTATTTGACCCTCAAGCCTGTTTTCACAATTTGCTTGTTAGAGAGTAAACTGTGGAAGGACTCGACCAAAGTGCACCATGCGTTTCGTTTTGCGGACGTGGAATCGGGCAAAACACTCTCAAACACTCCTGAAATTCACACTTTAGAGCTAGGTTGGTATAATCTGCAAAGGAGTGACTTAGCCCAAGCTAGCCTGTTGGATCGCTGGTTGTTTTGGTTACGTCACGCACAGGAATTCGATTCAAAGACACTTAGGAGACTGTTCCCTCAACCCGCATTTCTTAAAGCAACCGACACCATCGATCGGATCGCCAGGATAACGGAGGACAAAAACATGTACGACAATCGTGAAAAAAGGTTACGCGACCAGCAATGGTTGATGAGAGTTGGTCTTGTTGAGGGCCGGGAAAAGGGTCGTCAGGAGGGCCTTCAGGAAGGTCGCCAGGAAGGTCGTCAGGAAGGCCGTCAGGAAGGGATCCAAATAGGGGAAACCATCGGACTCATACGGTTTTTTCAGCGACACCTAGGCATTGAAGAATCGTCAAGGGAGGAATTGGCAGCCAAAGATCCCTTGGAACTCAAGGCAATAGCCGCTGAATTGGAAAAGCAGTTGGGAAAAGGATCCAATTAGCCACTCCCCTACACGCGACCTTGTTCTTTCTTTGGCCTAATAGAATATTTGCATGCAGATTTTAACGATCCGTCAGTCTCGCGGTCTGGATGAAATAACTCCGGTTCGTCATCTACGCTACTTGGTTCTTCGAGAACCCTTAGGGCTTCCTTACGAAGAAACACTCTTTGCAGGCGACGAAAACCCAGATACTCTCCACATCGTCGCTTATCGCAACTCCCAACCCGTCGGATGCTTGACCCTCATGCACTCAGAACCTACTCAGAACCCAGAACCTTGGGTTCAATTGCGAGGCATGGCTGTGCTCCATGAACTACAGGGCCAAGGAATCGGTAGTCAGTTGCTAGCGTTTGTCGCCAACCTTGCCTCGAAGCATCATTGGAAACTATGGTGCAAGGCCCGAGAGTCGGCGGTCGCTTTTTACTCTGCCAATGGATGGAAGGTCGTCGGTGATCGTTTCGACATTCCCAATATTGGACCGCACTATCGTATGGAGTGGAACGGTGAAGTTAACTTATAAAGGTTTTCAAGTCCATAAACGCGTGGCTCTTGCGATCAGCCGAGGCACCCAATCTAGCTCCAAGAACTTAGAAGTTCGCGTAATGCAAGATGGGCTCGAAGGTATCGGCGAAGCAGCAGAGTTTTCGATCCCCTATTCGACCCAGTCTTACGATTTGCTCGAACACGAAGTCTCACGAGCCTCCGTGATCCTCAGATCCTTCGAACCTTGGCACCGGGAACAAATCCACGATACTCTTGTCAAGCAAAAAATCGCCTCTTCGGTTATCGCCGGAATCGATATGGCAGTTTGGGACTGGTGCGGCAAAGCCTGCGGACAGCCCGTTTGGCGTTTGCTCGGACTTGCCCAAAACTCCCTCGCGCCAACGTCGGTGACCATCGGAATCCAGTCCCCTCAAGCAGCCCAGCAACGTTGGTCGCAGTGGCTCGAACTAGGCGTGATTCGGGCAGTCAAAGTAAAGATGGGTTCTCCAGAAGGTATCGAGGCCGACAAAGCGATGTTCGAGGCCTTAGAGAAACTCCTTTCAGAAAACGTACATCGAAGCGTCGATGCCAACGGCGGTTGGAGCATCGCCGATGCTATCGAAATGTCTCAGTGGCTTGCACAACGCGGTGTGGATCATATCGAGCAACCCACCGACCCGAGCGACCTTGATGCTTTGGCACAAGTCCATAAAAACGCCAGTCTACCGATCATGGCCGATGAGACTTGCCGCACCTCGAAAGACATTCCGGGGCTGGTTGGTCGATGTAGCGGGATCAACATCAAAATCCTCAAGTGCGGTGGATTGACCGAAGCCCTTCGAATGATCCACACAGCCCGTGCCCATGATTTGAAACTGATGCTAGGATGTTACTCCCAAACGAGCCTAGGAAATTCGGCCGCCCTCCAACTCGCTAGCCTCGTTGACTATGTCGATCTTGATAGCCACTTGAACCTCAAAGACGATCCTTTCGTCGGCTGCCGATTCGACGATGGATTCCTTACCAATCGCCAAATACCAGGACTTGGAGTAACGCATGCCTAGACACCCTCAATACGATGCCAAAGACCGCCTTGCTATACTCCTGCACGGTGGCATCACCGGTATCCATGGCAAGACGGGCTTAGCCCTTCTGCGGTTCGCGCCCGAGCGGTGCGTGGTGGTCATCGATCGAGTGACGGCTGGCGGCAACCTCGCTGAACTGACCGGCATCCCCCTAGAGCATCCGATACCCATCGTCGCGAGTGCCCAAGAGGCCCTGGCCTATAAACCACAAACGCTTGCATTGGGACTTGCGGCTCTCGGAGGCAAACTCCCCGAGGACTGGATCCCCGATATGCAAGTCTCGCTCGGTGGTGGACTCAATATCCTCAACGGATTACACACATCCCTAGCCAACGACCCGCGATTGACTCCGCACATCCAAGATGGCAAGTGGATTTGGGACATACGCAAAGAACCCACCGGACTTGTCTCGGGTATGGGACTGGCACGTCTTCTAGATTGCAAACGTATCCTTTTTGTTGGTACGGACATGTCAATTGGTAAAATGTCCGCCGCCATCGCCTTTCACCGTGCAGCGGTATCCAAAGGTGTTCGATCGAAATTCATGGCCACTGGTCAAACCGGTGTGATGCTCGAAGGAGACGGAATCCCACTGGATGCCATTCGAGTCGACTTTGCCTCGGGCGCTGTTCAACAAGAACTCATCACATGCTCGCAAGGACAACAGGTGGTGTTTATCGAAGGACAAGGCTCACTGCTGAACCCTGCGTCGACAGCGACACTGCCGCTCTTGCGAGGATCGCAACCTACCGACCTTGTCTTGGTCCATCGCGCTCAGATGCATCACTTGCGGGACTTCAAGTGGGTGAAGATCCCACCTCTGAAAGATGTCGTAGCCATGTATGAGAGTATCGCTTGCGCAGGGGGAGCCTTAGCACCAGTGCGGGTTCGTTGCATCGCGATCAACTCCCATGGACTGAGCGATGCAGAGGCCCGCTACGAAATCCAGAGGATCCAAGACGAAACAGGATTGCCAACGCAAGACGTTGTCCGCTGGGGAGCAGACAACTTATTAGCTAGTTGCGGTATAGGTTGATCAATTCCTGTCAGTTACTTTGCAATCTGATAGGCTCGGTTTCGGAAAAGAAACTCTGTAAGGTTTCCTTCGTGAGGTTGCAACCAATTGAGTCGATTGGTCGCAATCGCCCCGATGTTGAGTCGGTCGATATTGACCGCGTTGGTAAGCTCATCGATCCAAAAGGAATCATGAGTCAGCGCCGTCCCGATAAGCGTTTGACCAATCGACTTGATCATGTCCTTTTGCGGACACTCGACGACCGACACAAACGGGAACATATACTCTTTCGCAGCGACACCCCGAGTTGGTGAGTCCGCATGGATGACCATCGGTCGAAGATAAGCGCAACGCTCTTTCTCGATGAGCCTTGGCCCGTAGGAGGCGGTCATATCCGTAACACCCGATTCAGCAAGATCTTGTTGGATCATTGCCCAAGTTCCCGTTGCCATTTGCTTGTTGGTGAATGCAGCCAACTCGGCTTTCGGGTCCGTCGGAGGGAGTGCTTCCATCGGACCAATCTTCGCCGCAATCGCCTCGGCAATCTTCTTGGTGTGCCGAGAAGCCCAAATGCCCGAGCAGTTGATGCATCCTCGTCCGGAGTTGCTCGCAACGCTCTCGACCATCATGTCCAGGTAGTCCTCCCAACGGTCGACTACATCGTCTCCGAGGAGGATCTTGGAAAACCCAGGTCCGTGGGCTTGGACCCTCGAATTCCCCGAGTATTGCTGAACGGTCTGTGCGCTACCGAAGATCATGCTGCGTTCGCACTTGCTCATGATCGTCGAACCAACATCATGTCCACCTGGGTACAAACAGAAAGCTTCTGCAGGTATCCCGGCTTGGATGAACGCCGAGATCATGCGATAGGGTGTCCAGGGCTCCTGAGAACCAGGCTTGAGCACGAGCCCAACTTGCAATGGTACAGCGGGTAGCCATAGCGTGTGCACTCCCGGAGAGTTGTTTGGAAGTACCGCACCGAGCACAGGGGATTGGCACTGGTAACTGACTGTTACACCTCGACCCTCTTCTCCATAGCCTTGCGTGTAGACGCTCAGCGGCAAACCGCGAGTCAAGCAATCGAGAATCTTGCCCATGTTGCTCAGTACAAAGCAGTTCTTTTTCATGTTGCTTTGGCACATGTGCTCAGGCAGACCCGTGCTAGCCGACTGTTGATGGATAAAGTCGCTGACGCTTTGAATCCCATCCCCAACCGGAAGTGGTTCATGCTCGAAAAGCTGCGCGGCCTTTTGACACTTTTGAATCAAGTCCTCACAGGAAAACTTGCGAAGTGCCTTTCTGGCCTGCTCGGCCTTACGCATATCGAGTTGAACCATCCCGCCGGTGACTTGTCCGATCTTTGCAATCGACTCACCAGTATCGAAATGGATCACATCGAATGTGTCCAAGGAGTTGTAGGGTTTGCCCCAACGCAGTGGCTGTATAGTTAACATAGGTCAGTGGTTCTTTTGGAGGCTAAGAGATCTAGTACACGCCGACTGTCGTCGAAGAAGCGAAACCATGGAAGGGGCGAACCCCCGAGACACCGTCCCAGGGATACTTGGCAAAAGGCAGCTCGCGTTCACCTTCATCGCGTTCGAGAAAGCCCGGAACAAAGAACTCTTTGGTCATGGTGTAGAGTTTTACTCGTCCAGTTTTACCATACTCGACGATCTTATTTGCATCATCAAAGTCAACGATTTCAACCACCGCTCGGGGCTCTGGCGCATAGTATGCGATTGTATAGTTGTCTTGGTCGGTGATCGGCCTAGAACAAGCCAATCCCATCAGTGTGTTGCCGTATGTTGGTGTCATGTACACACCACTTTGATCGGGGAGGCCCTCGAGGAGCTCTTCCACACAGAAGCGAGTCCACTGAGGTGTGAACTCCGTTCCGCCTGAAAAAATACCGGTGATACCGCATTCACGAATCGTGGTCCCCTTCTCTGCCAATCCCATCGCGAGGGCTTCGAGCAACTTTGGAGTCGCAAACATGCACTTGATGTTGTGATTGGCAGTTAAGATCGTGATCGCTTGGTCGATGCAGTGCTTCTTGTACTCCTCAAGATGCTCCATCCAACCCTTCTTGATTAGCTTGATCACCCAACGAGGATCTAGGTCGATACAAAAACAAATACCACCTCGGTACTGGCATAGGTGCTCAACGGCTAGTCGCAATCGCCTGGGACCCGACGGACCGAGCATGAGCCAATTGGCTCCTTTGGGAAAATATTCGTCTGGTAACGTATGGCTAAAGAGTTCGTAATCGATCCGGAAGTCATCGATCACCACGCGGCTCTTAGGAATGCCAGTTGTACCACCTGTTTCAAAGACATAAGTGGGCTTTCCCGCAAGCCCTTTTGGAATCCAACGCTCGACGGGCCCGCCCCGGAGCCACTCATCTTCAAACATCGGAAACTTTTTCAAATCGTCAAAGCCTTTGACCTCCTTGAGCGGATCAAACTTGAGCTCGGCTTTCTTACCAAGCCAAAACGGAGAACCCGTCGATTCATGGAAGTGCCATTGGACGGTTTCAAAAGTGTGCTGATCGAGTCTTTTCTTGGCT
>JBJSXX010000027.1:0-3088 GCA_046086605.1 Pirellula sp.
TGACAAGGCAGGCAGTGACAAGGCAGGCAGTGACAAGGCAGGCAGTGACAAGGCAGGCAGTGACAAGGCAGGCAGCGACAAGGCAGGCAGCGACAAGGCGGGCTCGGACGAAGCTGGCATGGACAAGTCGGGCAATGGTAAACAGGAAGACGGCGACAAGCGAAGTCAGGCAAGCGAGTCGGAGGATCAGAAAGTCAAACCTAATCAAAATCCGCAAAAGGGTCCTGAAGGAAAAAATCCAGGCGATCAGCAGAACAACCAACAAGGAGACGGCAAGGGTTCTGGAGATCAGAAGGGTGGGAAGCAAGGGCAACCCCAGGCAAGCGAACCCAATAGTGCTGGCTCTGGAGTGAACAATACAGGAAGGACACCTCAAGCGGGAGGTCCTGCAGGATCAGGTCCAAGCCAAACAGCAGAATTTGGATCCGAACAAGCTAATGAGGAATATTCTCGCAAAGCGGGAGACATGCTTTTGGACTACATCGACCGTCAAAGGGATCAACCCGATCCTGAGTTACTAAAGCGTCTCGACTGGAAAGCGGAAGATTTCCGTCGATTCGCGGATCGGTGGAGGGAAGCCAAGGAGCAGGCAAAGACGGATCCTCTAAAGCGAGCCGAGCTCGACGAGGCATTGAGGAATCTGGGGCTCAGCGGTGCTGGTCAGAAAGTCAATCGGCTCAAAGATCGAAATGATGGCATAAGGGGGATGCAAGAAGAAGGCGGAAGATTAAGGCCGCCAGAGGCACTTCGCGAGCAGTTTGAGGCCTTTCGTAAAGCGGCGGGTAAACTCGGAAAATAGTTTGAGGGAGGCGACCTTGATTCTCCCATTCATGATCGGAAAGAGCTCTGGCATTTTATCTTTGGAAATGCTATTTCCTCTCATGCGGAGGAGTTTTTCTCCGGATAGCTTGTGAATAGCTGTTGGTCTGGTCGTTGAAAAACAGGGATGTTTGCGATGAAATGCGATACCTCGTTGAGCGGTTTGAGTGCTCGAGTGTTTTTCTGTGTTTTTGGATTGTGCGTAAGTGGGATCGCATCGGCGCAGAGTCCGTCGCTAAATCCATTCAAACGTTCTGCGAAAGAAGCTCAGGAGGTTCTCTCGCTTAAGCCTGAGCATGGTCCTTGGTTGATTTTCGCCCATTCGTTTGAGGGCGAGAAGGCGAAGGATGAGGCAACTGTTCTCGCCAAAGAGATTCAACGGGATTTAGGATTACCGACCTTCGTTATGGAGAAGAAGTTTGATTACTCGGAGAAGGTGCTTGGGTCTGGGTATCGCGAGGATGGCACACAAAAGGTCATGAAGTATCGGGATTCCAGGGTTGTTAGTGGATATGCAGTGATGGCAGGCGAATTTGATTCGATCGATCATCCTTCGGTACCGCAGGTTCTTGAGAAAGTTAAGACCTACCAAGCAAAATCGCTTTTGACCGAGGGGTCTGACGGAGATGGAAAAAGAAAGAAAGAAGATGTAGATACTGTTCGAGGGGCCAAGAAATGGCTGAGTGGTTTCTCAAAGGAGAAGATTCGGGGGCCACTCGAGCATGCTTTTATGACCCGCAATCCGCTTTTGCCACCTGACTTTTTTCAATCACCGGACTTGGAAAAGTTTGTGTACGACATGAACCGTCAACCGGGATACAACGAGCATTCTTTATTGGACAGCAAGAGCAAGTACACAGTGCGAGTCTTGACGTTCCGTGGTGATAGTGAGTTTATATCTTGGGGAAAATCGACTTCGGGTGATGATAAGTCGCAGGGGGCGAGCTCTTTGGAGCAAGCAGCCGAGCGTGCGTACATAGCCATGAAAGCCTTGCGAGTCGCAGGTTATGAAGCTTATCAGTACCATGATCGCGAGCAGAGTATTGTTACTGTGGGTGGATTTGATCAATTAGGAACCACGGACGCAAACAATCGGTTTGTTTATTCGGCGGATATTCGTGCGGTGATCGAGAGGTTCTCGTCCGATGGGCAAGTGGCCGACACATCCAGATTTGATTTGAATCTGGGAAAAGCCGTACAACCGAGATTGTTGTTGGACTTGGTGGATCAAAGAAAGATCCCAGAGTTGTATCAGGGCTCTCGCCAGGAACAACTCGCTTACTATAGCAAACTATCGATGGGGTTTGATATCAAGCCGACCCCGATGGCGATTCCTAGGTACAATGCGTCTCGAATCTATGCCGGCTCGAGGCTTGGTGGAAAATAGAATCGATCGAGTTAGCGGATTGCTTTAGGGATTCGAACCGGCTTGCCATCCTGCTGCGATTGATAGAGATTCCTGATGATCGTTACGTATTCTTTCATCGAATGATCAGACAGGTAGTCAATTTTTCCTTTCCCTAAGCCTTGCATGAATCCGCGAAGGCGATCTTGGAATCGTAGCCAGTTGTGGATTCTGCTGATTTTGCCTTTTCGATTGACATAGATTTCGCGGCCCATATGGTGGTACCCCAGGAGTCGTGGAGGGATTCGCGGGACAACATCGTTATTGTTGACCCATCGATAGTGGCGAATCTTGAGAAAGGATGCGTAGGCCCGATTACCGACGCGTGGAGCACCGAAGGAAAAGATCGCTTGGGGGTTGGAGGGAATCGGAGAGAGTTTGCAGCGTACAGCGCAGACAGCGGCCATCGCGCCTCCGAGAGAGTGACCGGCAAACCAAACGGATCTTTGGTTCTCCTTGAGTCGGTTTTCGAGTTCGGGCCATAGCAGATTCACATGTCCATCGAAACCGCTGTGGACACGCCCTATGTCGCATGCGATCGTCCAAGCTTTGGCATCTGCAGCGATATCGTCCCATTTTGTGGGTTCTGTGCCTCTTGAGACGATCACGCAGTCATATTTTGTCGCGAAAACGTAAGCTTCGGATCCTGCTTGTTGAACAAAGTCGCACTGATCGATGCCGGCTTGGTAGACAATCTCTTGGATTAGATCGGGAGGACCGTAGGCGAGTCGCGATAATTCGGCCATGACCAGTGATTTCTCTAACCATGTCAATTGATCGAGTTTTCGATCCAGTTTGAGAGTCAGCGGCTCTGCTTGGAAGGGCGGGCAAGGGTGTGTCATAACACGTGCTTCGAATCAAGCG
>JBJSXX010000028.1:0-5895 GCA_046086605.1 Pirellula sp.
CCCATCGAATCGGTGCCGATCGTAGCGCGCGTTCCGACCAAGAATCCCAACCGCTTCGAGGTCGACCCGCAGCCCGAGCCCGACCAAGCCACTTGGGCCAAGCTTTCGATCACGTTGACCGAGAATTCGCGATCGTGACCATTGTTGAGAGCCTATTGAATTCGGTTTCATGCAGGGAGTTTCTCGCATTTGCAATACAGAATGCATCTTGGCAAAATGAAATTAATCGATTAATTCAGTAACGATTCGCGATTAAGCAAGGAAACCGAAATCCTTGCAATGTGCCCTTCAACCTGTCAACTCACCAGTTCGAACCTGGATTTTAAAAACGGGACCGAACGGGTCTCGAACTCCGTAAATCATTGCTGACAAAAGCTTTAGGGGTTTCCGGCAAAGAGAGTATTGTTACGAAGAGGGTTCCTTTCGGGGAGCCTTTCGTCAAAGTTCGAACTTTGGCGACCAAAAGAGTTAACGCTCGGCATCGAGAGATCGACCGCCGGGCGTTTTTCGTTTCTAGGCAGGTTTTCGATGGATTCCAGCGTGTTTTGCTTTTCGTCGGCCCATACTGCCGCGTTCTCTTTTCGTGGGCCTCCAGAGTTAACACAGAGTTCCCGTTCGGTACACGAGTGAAAAAGCCACAAAACCTTTAGCGTTCGGTTGCTTTCCAACGGACTTCTCGCGTAGATTGTTCAATAAGCGACTAACTGAAATACTTTAGAAAAGTCTATGTTTATGATTGATCCTATTGAAAGAGACAAAGCGATCCAAGCACGTTTGTTGACGCCGGCGGCTCGATTTCACATGGGGTTTGAGTTGTTCGAAATGGTTCGGAATCGAATGCTCGCCGGAATTAGAGCCAAGTCGCCTGAGTTGTCGAACGATGAGGTAGAAATCGAATTTCGCCGAATTTTGAAGCTGCAACGTCAACAACAGGAAAAGAACATCTATCGTACCGTCGATTCTACGGAGCAGATGTGAATAGCGAACAAGCGGTGGCCCAGGTAATTACTTGTTTGGAGGAACTGGGGATCGAGTATATGCTTGTAGGAGCGATGTCGTGCAATGTCTATGGCGTTCCAAGAGCAAGCGCGGATGCAGATCTTGTCATCGATCTTGGCGAGCGAAACTTGCTCGATTGCATTTCGAAACTGGGACCAGATTTCATTCTTGATCCGCAACTTTCGTTCGAAATATTAACAGGATCGTATCGCAACTTGATCCACTTTTTGCCGACGGGATTCGACATAGAACTTTTTCGATTGAGTAATGATCCCCACCATCGAGTCCGATTCGGCCGTCGGGCAAAAATCGCTCTACCACAGCTCGATAGAGTGGCTTACATTCAAACGGCAGAAGATCTGATCATTCAGAAATTACGGTGGGCACGGCGAAAAGACTTGGATGACATCGTCAATGTACTTACCGTTTCCGCAAATGGCCTAGATTGGAAGTATATCAACGAATGGACACAACTGCACGGTACAACTGCATTGCTTGAAGAGCTAAAGTCGGAAGCAGGAATCGGTGGTAGAAGTAGCTAAACTTCCCATAGAGCCTGTTAACCAGAATGTCCTACTCTCTAGCCGGTACAGGATAAAGTGAAACGGTCACGGGAGGGATCACGTCCCTTAAGTAGCAAGAATTAAACGAAAAGCGAGCGAAGTAACGATGAACAGACTATCGGTATTGACCTGCATACTTTGTTTGATGACCACGATTGCAAATGCACAAACTAAAAAAAGTATTGAGTATCCTTACATCACAAACGAGCCACAGAAAAACGGTTGGCCACTTACTCCAGAGGAGAGAGCTTATGTCGTCGATAAACCCGAGCATGATCGTCGACCTGGTCGCGAATCGAATAAGCATCTACCAGATCTTTGGCCACAAATACCAACTGCGGGATACTTCGGTAGCGATGCATGGCTGAAGCTTCATGAGGCACATGTAAAGACGGTGCAGGCCAATCAAGGTCCCATCGACGTATTGCTTGTCGGCGACAGTATCACAATTCAATGGGGCACCTCCTGGCACAAGCACTTCCCTAATCTTAGAGCCATAAATATCGGCATTGGAGGTGATAAGACACAGAATGTACTGTGGCGTCTGGACCATGGTGGAGTCGAGGGACTCGACCCAAAGGCTATTGTATTGATGATTGGTAACAACAACATGTTCTTCACCCCCGAAACCGGCATCCAAGCCGCTGCCCTCGGTATCCAAATGTGCGTGAAGAACTTGCGTGAGAAGTTTCCCGCCTCCGCGATTGTCGTCGCGAAAATTTTACCGGCACATTCTCCAGGCACTCGCTTCTATGAGGACATTAAGAGGACCAACATAGCCCTTGATTCACTGAAGCTAGACATCGATCCGAATTTGCGAGTGCTCGAACTATGGAGCGACTTTACCATTGCGGACGGCACCATCAAGAAAGACCTTTTCACCGAGGATAACATCCATCTCTCGCCTGCAGGCTATGCGGTGTACGCAGGGAAACTCAGCCCCCTGCTGGAAGCTTTTTTCAGAGGAAAGCCGATGCCTTTGACTCCCGCGATGCCTTCAAAGGCTAACGTGACACTGGCAACAGAAAAGCCATCCAAAGCATACGCCACCATCCTAGCGCCAAAAGCTGCATCGGGCATCGTTCTGCCCTCGAAGCCGGTGCTGAGTTATGCCTATGTGCCTTACAACGAAGGCAAGCTAGATCCTCAAATCTCAGGTTGGCCACTGAGTGCGGAGGAACTTGCGTGGGTGGGAAAGGGTGAATACACCCGAAAGCCCGGTCACGACGCTCAGAAGCACTTGCCCGAGATGTGGCCAATTACCCCAACGGCACCGCACTGGAGCGAGGGTGAAGCCAACCCGTGGATAGAGCACCACGCGCAGTGCATCGAGAAGGTACAGGCGATGAAGGACGACATCGACATTATGCTCATTGGAGACAGCATCACACAAGGCTGGGGCGGCGGTTGGGATGGCGCGCCGTTGAATGCCGCATGGCAAAAGCACTTCGGTGACAAGAAGACCGTAAACCTCGGAATCGGAGGCGACCGCACGGAAGGCGTTCTGTGGCGTCTCGATCATGGCGCTGTGCATGGGACCTCGCCGAAAACGATCGTGCTTATGATCGGTGTAAATAACGCTAATGGAGTGCAGTCCAATGGCGTGCCCGTTTCGGCTGCGGCAGAGGGCATCAGCCTTTGTGTCGCTAATCTTCGCTTACGCTGCCCGCACTCACAGATTGTGCTTGTAAAGATCCTACCTGCCTTCGAACCGGCCAAAGATGTTGGCGCGAAAGTGAGACAAATGAACGAAGAACTCGACAGGTTGAAGCTTGATTCTGAACCTAACGTGCATGTGCTCAATCTATGGGAGGATTTCACAAATACAGACGGCACGATCAATTCAGCGATGTATTCCGACGGTCATCTACACCTCAGCCCGTCGGGTTATGACGTGTTTGCTGGCAAGCTAAAGCCGGTGGTCGATTCCCTTATAAAGTAGAGAGTTGAAAGTAGAGAGTTGAAAGTAGACCAAGTTCGATTGGATGTTCGACAAACTCGGAATCGAACCCATGAAATAATCCATTAGCGGTCTTTTTTCTGAACCGCTGATAGACGCTAATAAACGCTGATACCTGAGCCCGAGCATGCCACCTGGGTAAAGCATGCGATCATCGCCGACGGCGAGGTCTCACAGTCGTAGGCACATTCCATGTTCCGTCTGCCGTATTTAATCAAGTTCCGTACCTGGGCGGACGGCACGGCGGAGTGTGGCTGCTACCTTGTGCTTGCCCGTAGGCCGGGGCTCCGACCCGTCTGGTTGTAAACATGAATCGAAACGCGAGTCTCTCAAGAGCAGAAAAATCTAATCGAGCGGGCTGCCGCTTTCAGTGGTCGGACCGTTTCCGAGTTTATGCTTGCTCATGTTGAAAAGGCTGCTAAGAAGCCAAACAAGAAGTTGAAGCTTGCCATGGAGCGCTATCGCAAGCCGCTGTCTGGTTTTCACAACGCTTGCGTTTCTTGATGTCTTGACTGTATTGCACTTTGCAATACAATACCCATAAGGAGAACCGACAATGTCCAAACGCAAAAGCTCGACAACCAGCCAAAAGGTCAGTCCTTTGATGGTTCGCCTTGATTCGGATAGTAAACAGGCACTGACCGAAGCTGCCGAATTGCGACGAATCAGCGTCAGTGATTACGTCCGTACTGTGACCGTTGCTCAAGCTCGCCGGGAGGTTGCCAGTGCCCGTGAGCAGACGGTCCTGTTAAGCCCAGACGAGCAACTGGCTTTCTGGCGGGCTCTGCAAGCCCCACCAAAACTTACGCCAGCCCAAAAACGGCTGGGAGCTATCATGCGGGGGGCAAAGTGACCGGGGTCGCGATACCTCCGGGGTACTGGCTCGAACCGTTGCAGCGAAGTCATCAGCGGCGTGCATTTGATTGTGGTCATGGCGAGGTCAATGATTGGCTGCACACGAAGGCATTGCAGCACCAGGACAAGCGACTCTCGGCCACGAGAGTCCTTCTCAACCGAGACAATGCGATCGCTGGCTTCTATACGCTGGCGACAGGACAGGTTGATTTTGGTGACCTGCCCTCCGATCTCGCGCGAAAACTGCCTCGACGAGCGCTGCCTGTTGCAATCCTCGCGTGGTTGGGGGTGAGCGTTACCAGTCAGGGCCAGAGACTGGGTGATCTGCTCTTGGCACAGGCTCTGCGTGATTGTTACGAAGCGGGCCAGACGTTCGCATTTGTGGCAGTCATCCTTGACTGCGTTGACGATCGGGCCAAGGCGTTCTACGAGCGATGGGATTTCTCTGAACTGCCGGGCAATCCCTATCGCCTCTTCCTGAGTTCGCAGACACTAACGGCGATGATGGCGTCGCCCGCCCGGTAACAATAGCTGAGCTGAACTGGGCGCATGCGAACCAGGGGATCTGGTGTTTTGGTTCAGCGTGAAATGGATTTCTGTCTGATCGGCGTTCATCGTGAATTGGTAGTTTATCACGTTTGATTGCTTCCAAATCACGTTCCACTTTTGCGAGACGATCTTCGGCTGTAGACATACTCACCTCCAAAGCTTTCTCAGTCGCGAGGCAAGTTCGAGACTCCCGTTGTGATCAGTTTCGATCCCAACAAAGCGCGTTGTTTGCGGCTAGAGAGTAGACCATGTTCGATTGGATGTTCGACAAATTCGGAATCGAATCCATGAAATAATCCAATAGCGGTCTTTTTTCCGAACCGCTGATAGACGCTAATAAACGCTGATATCTGAGCCCAAGCATGCCACCTGGGTAAAGCTTTCCTTCACCGCCGCCGGCGAGGTCTCACAGTCGTAGGCACATTCCATGTGCCGTCTGCCTTATTTAATCAAGTTCCAATCGTACCCGGGCGGACGGCACAGCGGAGTGTGCCTGCTACCTTGTGCTTACCCGTAGGCCGGGGCTCCGACCCGTCTGGTTGTTAACATGAATCGAAACGCCTGGGCCGAAATCCCGTCCTACGGTCGATGAGCCCTCACACCTCAAGGCTTTTTGACCGCCTTTTTTCGCGAGCCTCCCAGCCGGTCTACAACATCGAAGTGCACGGAGAGCCGCTGGGCGGCCTGAGGGTGGAAAGCAGAGAGTTGAAAGCAGAGAGTTGAAAGACAGGCACCCAGGGCGGGCGCTACGCTTTGCCCTGGGCTATCTCATGATGCCCCGTTGGGGCAATTCAGTCCTAGTGTAGTGGATCTTGCGAAGACGCCCAACGCTTGAAACAATGGCCCAATGGTGGGCCCCGAAGTTTTACCCACTAGCACCCCGAAACAAGGCGCAAAAACCATGAACTCGGTCAACCCAACCTCGTTGCCCCCAAGACCCCTCGATCCAATCTACCTGTTTCGCTTGTG
>JBJSXX010000029.1:0-17499 GCA_046086605.1 Pirellula sp.
CGCAGCAGCGGGGCGACCAAGACAACTTCGATCGGCTCAAGCAACTCAGTGCCGATCTACGGCGCAACAGTCCAACCAAGACGGTCGATGAGATGGCTGAGTTCTTGGGTGGAGTCGTGGGCAATCGCGCGACGGAGCCTGACCTCAAGAAAACCGATCAGGAGTTTGATGTATCGACGGCTCAGATGCATGACATCCGTAAGACGAACGATGAGCAAGGAACGATACGGTACATTTTGGTGATGGTCGATGCCCAAGGAGTTGCCAGGGAGGTCGACATCGATGATGAGAATGGACAGCGGCTCTACAAGACGATGCAGTTGATCAAATCCAATCCGTTGCTTGAGAAGGTCTATCGCAAAATCCTCATGGGGATTCTCGATCAAGTTCTCAAAGATCCGAGCCAATCTGACAAACCCTAAAGTTCCACGATTCTTATTGATTGACCATGTCTTGGAGCTGCCGCGTTTGGGTGTGGGTCAGGAATCGGCGGGTGATGAATTCGGAAAGCTCGGTGAGCCCTCGAGAGTAGTCGGTAAGCTTACTGCTTAGAAGCGATCTATCTTGGGAGATCGACTCGGAGTCCAAGAGCCTCAGAGTGCCTCGGAGTTCAGCCATCCGTTTTCGTTGCTCGGCAAGCTCGGACTTGTCGCCAACATTCAGATCGTCCAGGTGATTGACGATTTTCATGAATTGAAAGGCCAATCCTCGCGGGTTGGTTTGGTCGGCCACGAGCAGATCCAAAACAGGACCGATTTCATAACTCATCAAGTAGCGGTATCGGTAAGTCATCGCGCTGTCGCAGATATCCAGGATCGACTCGAGGATCGGTCGCGGATTTGAATGCACGGGCACAAGGAGTCGATCCAAGAGTCGAAGCAAGCAGTGAGCTCTTTCGATTCGGCGACCTAAGTCCATGAACAGCCAGCCTGGTCCCCGAGTCATGCTCTCAGAGGCGAGTCCAGCAAAAGCCGAGAGCAGACCGATCATTTGATTGAGGATCAGCAGAGCATCTCCCATCGTGTTTCGTGGGGATGCCCATGGGATTAGTACCGAGTAATCCAAACGGGAAATGATTTGCCATGAGTCAAAGCTCAATCGATCTCGAACATTCTGGGCGTTTCGTAAGATGCCATCGACTGCAGCGGCGATGCCATCGCTGCGATTGCGATCGACCAGGAATTCCGAGACATTTTTGCGCATCAGCGTTGTCGGGTTCAAGACGCCCGAGTCGCCCGAGTGGGCTGGATCGGTGAGGTCGGTCGGTTGTTGGGCCATGCCCATCGAGTCCGACAAAGCGCGAACAACGAGCCAAGAATTGCCGACCGATTCGATAGCGCGTTCGCTGGTCAGTTGGCTCGTGCAATAGCGAGCATGCCGAGCGAGAAACTCGGTGCGTTCGCAGAACCGACCCAGCCAATACAAATGGTCGGCCACGCGACTTGGTAGATCCATCGCAGAGCGTTTGAGTTCGATCGAATGCTTGTTGCCGGTGAGCAAACTGGTGGGTTTAACGGGGCCATCGCTCAAGACCCATACATCTTTGCTCATGGTTCCTGAGGCGAGGCTTTCATCGAGATCCTTTTCGTTGGCTGCAACGCGTGCCACGCCACCTGGAAGCACGTGCATCGTGCCACGATGTTGGGTTGCAAAGAACCGAAAGATTGCAGGCCAAGCCACCACGCGGCGATCGACCCAGGTCGGAACATGGCTGAGTTTTGGAGATTCTACAGCGACGAAGGACCAAGGTTTCTTTCGGATTTGCTCGGCGAGTTCTTTGCGTTGCTGATCCGACAGAGCCGAAGCGTCGATTTGGTTTCCTGAATGGCGCACGAACGCATCGCGGATGCACAAAAGGTGAATATTCGCAAGAACATACGCAAGGGACTTTGTATCTCCACACCACCACATTGGGCTATTTTGCAGGAGCAAATCTTCGCCGAGGATCTCTCGGGCAAGCCTTGGCAAGATGGCTGTCACTCCCGGGCTTTCGCACCATCCGGTGCCTAAGGCATTGGCGAGAAATACATTTCCTTCTCGGGCGGCCACTGCAAGCCCCGCGACTCCTTCTGGATTGCTCGGGTCGATGTCTAGGGGATCGCAGTGATCGTCGGCCAAACGCCGCAGGATGCCATCGACTCGCACTAGCCCGCCGAGGGTCTTGAGATAGACCTTACCGCTGCGGACGGTGAGGTCTGCTGATTGTGTAAGGGTATATCCTAGGTAACGAGCTAAGTAGGCATCCTCGAAGTAAGTGGGGCTTTGGATTCCTGGGCTCAAAAGGGTGGTGCGGCTTGTTTTGTCCTTGGAGGGGCAAGCATCTTGGAGGGTTTGCCTGAGTTTCAGAAAGAAGTCGGCGATGCGGGAGACTTGCATCGCTTGAAAGCTTTCGGCATGAATGCGGGAGATGGCTAACCGGTTTTCGATCGCGTGTCCGCATCCGCTGGGGCCTTGGGTTCGATCGGCATGAACAAGCCATTGCCCCGAAGCCGACCTGGACGCTTGGACGGCATACAGATAGAGCATTGGAGCAGACTCGGGTTTAGGGTTTCGAGCTGCCCGAATGTAACTTGGGGCATTGTAGACCAGCGATGCGGGCAAGACGCCTTGGGCGATGAGTCGCTGGGGTCCGTAGACATCTTGCAAGAGCAGATCGATCAGCCGCATGCGTTGCCCGAGGGCATGGGCGAAGTTGTTCCAGTCTTGGCTACCGAGAACCACAGGGATCGGATCGAGCTCCCAGGCTTGGGGAGAGCCTGTTTTGATCAGTTGGCCAGTCGACGAGGGAGGGTTGTCTCTGAGCGACTGTTTGGCCGACTCCCAGCGGGAAAGATCCCCTGGGCTGTAGGGTGCTGATTCGAGGAGTTTTTTGTACTGTGCGTCCATGCTGATGGATTCGAGGGATTCGATGCGATTGTTTGTCGCCAGAGCCATGCCGATTATAGTCAGAGTTTCGTTGAACTTCCCCGATCGGGGACTTGATTTCAACCCGTTTCTCAAAGAGATTATGCAATTGTGATTTTTGGTGACTTGAAGATACCGAAGCAATGAGAACTGGAGCAGGATCGTCATGAGCAACTTTGAAGAGCAACCGACCGGCACGTCCGAGATTGGATCACCGGGTATTCGCTGGAAGCTTTTCCTGATGATGGTCTTGCAGTTTTTTATCTGGGGGGCATGGTTGCCGCTTATTTTTGCCTATCTTCCTGGCATTAACTTCACTCCATGGCAAACATCACTTATCCTCAATGCGTTTCCGATCGCAGCAATTGTTGGGATGTTCTTCAGCAATCAGTTTGCCGACCGAAATTTCGCCGCTGAGAAATTTCTTGCGTTTAGTCATTTTGTCGGAGGCCTTGCGATCCTTGGTTGTGGATTTACAAGATCTTTTTGGCCATTTTTCTTATTGATGCTCGTTCACTGTCTGCTGTATGTCCCGACGATCTCGATTACCAATTCGATCGCTTTTGCAAACATGAAGGATCCGGCCAAGGAGTTCGGGCTGGTTCGTATGGGAGGAACCATCGGCTGGATTCTTGCCGCTTGGCCCTTCACATTCATCTTTGTCAACTGGGCCAAGGTCAAGGAAGCAAACCCAAGCGGTTTCGTCAACTGGCTTGGGACGGTGCTTGGTAGTCCTTTGGAGGGTCAAGCATTAATGGATGCAACGCGATGGACATTTATCGTCGCGGGTATCGCTTCGTTGATTCTGGCTTTCTATTCGTTGGGGCTACCTCATACACCTCCGAAAAAATCGTCCGGGCCACAAGAGAGTTTCGCTTGGCTTGAGGCTGTGAGCTTGCTCAAGCATCCATTTGTATTGGTACTTTGGCTAGTGACATTCATCGATGCCTTTGTTCACAATTGCTATTTCAATTGGACAGGAGGGTTTCTTGCAGCATCCAGAGAGCAAGGGGGGGTTGGCATTCCAGGCAACTGGGTGATGCCTGTGATGAGTGTTGGCCAGATCGCTGAGATCTTGACCATGTTCGTCTTGGGTGCGACCCTTAAGAACCTCGGATGGCGATGGACAATGATTGTCGGGATCCTGGGCCACGCCCTTCGATTCCTGGTTTACGCGCTATTTCCAGAACAGCAGAACCTGATCATTATCGTCCAGATCTTGCACGGCATTTGCTATGCGTTCTTCTTTGCAACGGTTTATATTTTTGTCGACGCCTATTTCCCCAAAGATGTTCGCAGCAGTGCTCAGGGACTTTTCAATGTCATGATCCTAGGGGTCGGAGCACTCGTCGCAAACTCGATTTGCCCGTGGCTCTTTGCGAACGTCTTTACCGAAGGCGATGGGGCACAAAAACTAACCAATTACCGCAATATGTTCCTGCTCCCGAGCGCCGTAGCGGCTCTGGCAGCGATCGCATTGGCGCTGTTTTTCCATCCTCCTCGCGATGTCAATACGGATCTGACGGGTGGGTCGGCTCCGGCTCACTGATCCACCGTTTCCGCTCCCCTTATCAGACCGATTATCCTACCTAGCCCATCCTAGGGCTTTTGTGGTAAACTTTGCGGCCCTGGAGCAACTAGGTCTCCGGGGCATTTCTTGATTCAACTCATTACGGTCCATCCATGTCGTCTCTCGATCAGTACAGTTTGTGCCCATGCGGCAACGGTAAAAAAATCAAGTTTTGCAAGTGCTTCGAGCATTTGTCCGAGATGCAAACCATCCAACGGATGATCGCCGGTGAGCAGAATGTTGCCGCTTTGGATCGTATCAATGCCGATCTAAAAACCATGCCATCCGAGCCCTGGCTCCTGGCCATGAAATGCGAGCTCCTCTTGCACCTCGGGGAATTCGAGTCGCTCGAAGAAACTTCCGCCAAGTTCATCCGACTCCAACCGGATAACCCGCTAGCCAAACTCCATCGATCCTTGGTCGCCATCGTGCGCGGGAACACCGAAGAAGGTGCATCGCTACTGCTTCAATCCCTTGCCGACGCAGGTGAGAACGTCCACCCAATGACCGCTACGGTCGCAATGAACTTGATCGAAGTTCTCAATCAACGAAACTTGACCCTACCGGCATTGCTGCATGCGGAAAATCTTCTTGATTTGGGCGAGATGTACCAGCAAGTTGGAGTCTCCGCCTATCAATCGATTCTCCAAGATGCTCAAACGAGCACTCTGCTTCGCGACACAATCCCCTCTGCTGTGGATGTCGGCGATGCACCCTATGGGGAACGACTCGAAGAGGCTCAAGCCTTGGTCGATGCGATGCGGATCTCGGGAGCTAAGACCAAGCTCGAAGCGATGATCCGCGAATTTGGTCCAGAGCCCGCGATTCTCCAATCGCTATTGCCTTGCCAACTTCTCCTGACCGATGTCGAATCGGCGGCCTCCACTTGCCGCAAACTTGCACAGTCTACAGCCCTGCCCGAACATCAGCGTGTTTATTACCAAGCTTTGGGCTTCGAGTTGTCTCCAAAAGCTAGCGGGATCGCACTCAAGGATGACTTGGTGGTCTACACCGTCGAAGATCCTGATTTCGAAAGCAAACTCACCGCGAGCAAATTGGTTCAGCCGATCCAAGTCGAGCAGCTTCGGGAAATGCTCCAAATCATGCTTCAAGAAGAGGTGCCGCCCAAGGCAGCTTACGTCTGCGTCGATCCGATTTTGCAAGAACAGTTCGGCGAGTATGAACCGATGCGAGCAGGCACTTGGCTTGCTTACTACGGCAAGCAAACCGACAAACCAGCACGATTGGTGACTCTCGAAGCCACCGCAGGCTATCAGAAAGAGCAATCTGATAAGCTTAAGTCAGAGTTGGGTTTGGGTGGCCTTAAACGAGAACTGCTCAACACCCTCTACATGCCATTCCTGAGCCGAACGGCTGGTCAGGTGATGATTCGGAAAGAGATTCCTGACGATCGTCGTTTAGCTCTGTCCGACGCTCTCAAAAACATGAACCTCGATGATGCGTTAGATATCAAACTCGAGTGCTTGTCGGATCGTTCGCTTCGCGAGGCGTCTGGACAAGCCGAGTTTAGGATCCCTTTGCAGGCAATCCTCCTGGCTTGGCAGTCACGAAACCCCAATCCGCTTAGCGATACGGACTTTGATGCTCTTCACAAGCGACTCCAAGTTTCCGAACCGAAACTCTCGTCGGAACTCGATGTGTTTGATCTCGTCGGTGGTGCTGCATACTATTGGACCGACCTTACAAACATCGATGCTCAGAGCCTCATCCAGCTAATGCAGTCCTCATTGACTCGCGGGGTCTCGTCGATGTATCCGGCGCTGATCGAACGCGCCCAGAGCATGCAATGGCCGGAGGAGCTAAAAGGCTCCGCAGAGTACACCATCTACAACCTTCGAGTCAGAATCTGCACCGATCCAAACGAAGCCGAAAAGCTTTTGGCGCGTGTGATCGAATCAGGAAAGAAGCTCAATCTCTCCGTGGGTGGAGCGATTGTCGAGCGATTCGAACTGCTTCAATATCTAGGAAGGGCAGCCGAAGCCCGAGTGTTTATGGAAAGTTCGCTACGCGAGAACCAATCCGACCCAACGCTGCTAAGGTATATCCAAGCCCTGATGCAGCAGCAAGAAGCTTTATCAAGACGCGCTGCGATGGGCGGTCAAGCTTCCGCAGGTGGAATTTCCGATGTCACTTCGGCGGGTGCAAGCGGCAATTCGAGCGGCCTTTGGACACCTGACTCAGGCGATGGACCATCGCCTGAGTCTTCGGGTGGTTCCAAACTATGGATTCCTGACTAGCGATCGGTGGATTCCAAAAGCTTTTTGACCATCGCCTTGAGCTCTTGGATTTCTTCCTTGAGCTCAGCGAGTTCTTTTTTGGTGTCCATTAAATCGTTCGGGCTGGGGATCGACAGACCGAAGGCTTGACCTTCACCTTGAATCATGTTCAAGGGCAAGATGCTGCCGGCTTGTGGCATGACCTTGAGCACCATCTCTTTACCGTCGCGTTCGATTTTAAGTTTCAGAGCACGATCGGCTTTACCTGCTTCTTGCACGGCTTCTTGAAGTGACGCGAAGTCTTCGGCTTCCTCTCCGTTGATCGCGACGATCACATCCCCTTGCTCGATACCGGCTTGTGCCGCTGGAGAGTCTTCCATCACACGCTCGACAACGAGCCCTTCTTCGGATTCGGTTTCTTCTGGATTTTCGACACTTAGACCGAGTCGAAATTTGGGCTCTTGGGAACTTGGGATCAACCCTCCCTCGATGATCATGTTATTCCCCAAGACCCGCTTGAGATCATTTTGGATCCTTCCCTCAACGATGCGAGGCATCTGTACGATCCGAGCAACGCCCTCTTTCTTCTCGCCTTTTTTGGAATCGTTGTCGTCCGATGACTGAACGATCGTCATCGTGATGGTTTGCCCATCTTTCGTCGCTTGGACGTCTTTTGCGTCAACCGTTGCCACGACGGTGCGTTGTTGTTTGACGGCAGTCTTGGTCGCTTGATCAAGCGATTTTTCTACTTGTGCGAGGATCTCATTGCGTTGGTCTTCGGGAAGAAATTTTAGTTTCTCTCGCAGTTCATCGAGCAACTTCTGGCTATTGCCGGTTTGGTCGCTTAGCACAACGACGGATGCTTTTTGCTGCTCTTCCTGGGTCGCTTGGCCCAAGGCGGCATCGGAGAGATTCGAGATCATCCCGATGGAACAAGCAGACACCAGAGTGCAGGAAAGCAAACGGCGAAAGCGATTTTGCAATGAAATGCGGTGTAATACTGATTTTGTCATCAAAAGGTCTCCTATTGGAAAGACGGGTTACAAAGGCGGTTTACGAAATTAGGGATCCATGCGGCCTGAGAGACAGGTCATGGATGGGCACAACAAATTTACGCCCGTCTTCCAAGGATCCTGAATAGACTGTTGGCTTGATATTCACCTGGTAGCCTTTACGCTTGAGTTGCTGATTGAGTTTTGCGATTTCAAGGGAGTTGTTTACGAAAATTACCTGCGGGTCGATATCGCGAGCATCGAGCAAAGGAATGTCGATCGGTGTGTTACTAGGGCTTTCTACCGGCACTTTCAAAGGGGAAGCGTACTCGATGGAGTTGCTAGAATCAGCCAGTGGAGCCTGAGCACTGAGATTCTTTAGGTGATATCGAAACTGGTAGCCAGCGTAAAGGCCGATCGCAAAAAGCGTGCAGCATGCAAGCAACGCATTCCAAGAGATCTTCGTTCCTCGTTTTGTGTTTTCCTTAAAATCGGTGCGATTGACTATGCACTTGGCCGCTGACTCCATCAATCGTCGTCTTCGTCCGGTGGCTCGGTGGTGGTTTACGATCTTGCGAAGGGTGATGCGATAAAGCCATGGAGCGATCTTATCTGGAGACTCTGGGCGATTAGCCTGGCTGATGACCGCAAGAGCGACATCTTGTAGGACATCGGCTTGTGCTTCGGGGTCGGCCAATCGAGCACGAACGATGGTTGCAAGCCAGCGACGGTGAGACTCGAAGATCGATCCCCAATCGAGTTGAGTGGTCATGGGGTTATTCAAGCGGAACTCTACCGGGAAGCTGGACATGATGGACTGATAGTCGCTTCTGGATTGTTTTCCCCTTGGGGCGAGTCAGGAAAACAGGGAAAAAAATGGGATGGCAAAAAATTAGGGAGCAAAAAATAAGGGGCGAATTGTTGCGATTTGATGTTTGGGAATCCGTCATGGCACTCGTTGGAATCTGATGTCGTTAGAATTATAACAGCAACTTTTCATTGGGATGAATCAGGCGTTTTAGTATGGAAGAGCCTTATTTCGAAAAATACCTCCGGCGTTTTGATTCCTTGGCCGATCCGGTCGAACAACTTTGGTCGCAGGGCCAGGACTTTGTGGATTGGGCACGATCGGTTGATTCCGATCAAACCAGTATCATTCACCAGCCCTATACATGGACCTTTCGAGAGGTTCTGAAACATATTTCCGATTCCGAACGGGTGTTCGCATTTCGTGCCTTGTGGATCGCAAGAGGTAGCAAGGAGGCCCTGCCAAGTTTTGATGAGCACGCGTTTTTGGCAAACTCATCAGCGAATGAGACCCCGTGGCTGGAACTCACTGAAGAGTTCCTCAGCGTACGGCAAGCTACGCTCAGTCTCTTCAAAAATCTACCAGAGCGTTCATGGCATAACCGTGGATTGGCTGCGGGTTTCGAATTGGATGTCAAGATGCTCTGTGGCATGATTTACGGCCACTTAGACCACCACATAAACATTATGAAAAAGCGGCTAGAAAAATGAAAACACTCAAGCGACTTAGTTGTGTTTTAATGGTTTGCATTTTTTTGCCGAGGTTAAGCTTCGCGCAAAACACCCCACAAGATCCGGTGCCATCGCTTGCTGTCGGCTTTGGAACATCGGACATAACTCCCTCGAAGCCGACCCCGATGGCTGGGTACTATGGAGTCCGCTACTCGACGGCGACTCATGATCCGCTCTGGGCCAAAGCAACTCTCCTGGATGATGGTTCGACCAAGGTTGCCATGATCGCTCTTGATCTGATCTCAACAAACCCATGGATGGTGCGTGAGACTCGCAAATTGATCGAAGAGAAACTCGGCATCCCACCATCGCATGTGATGATCAGCGCCACGCATTCCCATACGGGCCCGATGCTCTATGACCCTGACGAACGGCTATTGGAGCGATTCGGGAATCAAACCGATGAAGCCAAGCAGTATATGATCGGACTTCCAGAGAGGATCGCTCAAAGCGTCTTGGATGCTGCGGCGAACCTTAAGCCACGAACCGCATCGTTTGCAATCGGAGAGGAAAAACAACTGGCTTTCAATCGACGCTTTTTCATGAAGGATGGCTCGGTGGGCTGGAACCCTGGAAAACTCAATCCAAACATCGTCCGCGAAGCAGGCCCGACCGACGATGCCCTCCCGTTTGTTGCCTTCTACGATGAACCAGGGAAAATTGCAGGTCTACTCAGTAGCTTCGCAATCCATCTTGATACCGTCGGCGGATCTCAGTGGAGCGCCGATATGCCTTACACCATCCAAGAATCGCTGAGCAAAGTTTTCCCTGGTGCCCACCTGCAGTATGCCACGGGGACTTGTGGCGATATCAATCACATCGACGTTCGTTCCGGAAATCGGCAGGGTGGGCATCAGGAGGCGGCTCGTATTGGAACCAGGCTGGCCGCTTCGATATTGAGATCTTGGAATAGCCTCCAACCAGCAACATCCTATCGCCTCGCCGCTTCGCATCAGATTCTGCGAGTTCCCGTCTTCTCGCATTCTGCCGAACGATCCGAATGGGCGAAAACCGTTCTTTCAAAAATGAACTCTCAACCTCTTCCACCCTTTATGGAAATGGTCGAAGCCTATCGAATCGCTGATGTCGAAGCTCACCCCGATGGTTTCCTCGATGCCGAGGTCCAGGTCCTCAGTCTTGGTCGACAAATCGCATGGGTCTCTTTGCCAGGTGAGATCTTCGTTCAATTGGGTCTGGCGATCAAAGATGCCTCACCATTTGCGATGACCTCGCTTCATGAACTTGCCAATGGATCGATCGGCTATGTGCCGACTCGGCAAGCTTATGCTCAAGGAAATTACGAAGTGATTTCGGCTCGCTGCGGCGAAGGGAGTGGGGAGATGATGGTCGATTCAGCGATCCAGCAGTTGCGAGCTCAGTTTAACGGCAAGGAATAATCATCCATGAAACCACTTGCATTTGCCGTCGCCGCAGCGATTCTCCTGAGTCTAGCTTTGCCGATTCTCGGGCAGGATCAACCGCGAGTATTGGATCAAGTCCACGCGAATCTCGATTGGGTGGATCCTTCCTCTCCAGAGCTTGGAACGATTCAAAAACTCGATGATTGGAAACGCCGTAGGGATTCGATCCGAAAGAATCTCGAAGTCGTCATGGGTACACTTCCCGATCGTAGCAATCTCGGGCCTGTGGCTTTCGATGTCTTGGAGGAAACACCGTTACCTGATGGATTGATTCGTCGCAAGATCCAGTACATCACTGAGAAAGGGGACGCTCATCGCAAAGAGGATCGGGTGCAAGCGTATCTTTTTGTACATTCACAGAACCCAAACATTCGCAGACCTGCCGTATTATGCTTGCATCAGACGATCGGTATCGGCAAGGGTGAGCCTGCAGGGCTCGGAGGTAGCAAGAACCTGCACTATGCCTTGGAGCTTGCGAGGCGAGGTTATGTGACGCTAGCTCCAGATTACCCTTCCTTTGGCGATCACGAGTACGACTTTCGTGCCAATACTCAGTGGGCTAGCGGTAGTATGAAAGCCATTTGGGATAACATGCGAGGGATCGACCTCCTGCAGGACTTGCCTCAAGTGGATCCCAAACGGATCGGTTGCATTGGGCATTCCCTAGGTGGGCACAATACGATCTTTACGAGTTTCTTCGATGAGAGGATCTCGGTGGCCGTGACGAGTTGCGGCTTTACTCGCTTTCACAAATACTACTCGGGGAACCTACAGGGCTGGACCAGCGACCGATACATGCCACGCATCGCGGCGAACTACGCGAACAATCCAAGCTTAGTGCCCTTCGATTTCCCCGAGCTCATTGCGGGGCTAGCACCACGTGCATTTTTTACCAGCTCGCCCGTCCGAGACGACAACTTTGAAGTCTCCGGCGTTCGTGACACGATGGAGCAAGCGACGAGGATTTATCGACTGCATTCGGCCCAGGACAAGCTACAAGCAATTTACCCAGAGAGTGCCCACGATTTCCCTCCTGAGGCTCGGGAGCAGGCTTATCGGTTCATCGACCGGATTCTCAATCTTCCGAATTAGCCTCGGAATGAACCTCGCCTGGCTTTAGCCGGCGACGGCGACGTGGCTTGGCGTTTGCCCACTCCTTGGTCATCACCTCGAAAACATCGTGCGATTCGTATCGGGCGATGTTTTTACCTTCTGGAATCGGACCGATGAGCCCTTTGAAGATTGGCATTCCGCGCAGATCCAGGTCGGTGCTGCTATCGTCAACACCCACTTGGGTATGCGTCCGATAGATCATTTCGGCGGAGTGGAAATCGCGGATTTTCAGCGAGCCATCGGAGGCTCGTGTCACCACGCGAAAGATTTCCTTTTTGGCCATCGATGCCCAGCTATCTTCAGAAGGAATTCACAGGAAAAACCGGGCTACGCGACCCTTGGTGCTGGAAGTATCGACCGATCACCCCAAAGCCTTGCGTTTTACGCAGGGTGACAGAGACTTCGGAGAGTTCGGATTAACCGATACAGTCTGGCAAGCCCCAATGGAAGCCGTCTATCCGATACAATCGGCATTGGCGTTGAGAACTCTCACACAGGAAAACAACTCACTGCAATGTTGCAATATCGGAATGAAATACCAAGGCGTGTTTGGTTTAGTGGCATGGCAGCATCGCTTGCCGCGACGCGTTGCCAGAACCTTTTTGCCCTCCCGACGATGGCACGCGAGAAAAAGAGAGTCGCTGCAGTTGTTACCGTTTATCGCAACAAGTCCCATGCGGATGTGCTTTTGGGGAAGATCCTCGAGGGCTGGCGACAAGATGGGGGGCCGGGACCCGACTTGCAACTCGTTTCGTTGTATGTCGATCAATATCCAGCCGAAGACATGGCGGTCGAGCTTGCCAATAAACATGGTTTCCGATTGTGTAAGACGATCGAAGAAACGCTCACGCTCGGTACTGGGCGAATCGACGTCGATGGCGTGCTGAGCATCGGGGAGCACGGCGATTACCCTTGGAACGACTTGGGGCAGCATCTCTATCCACGCAAAAGGTTCTTTCAGGAGATCACCGATGCGATGGCAAAGTACAAGAAGGTTGTTCCTGTCTTTAACGATAAGCACCCTGGCCCGCAGTGGAACGATGCACTTTGGATGGCCCAACGAGCTAAAGAAATGAGCGTTCCTTGGATGGCAGGTTCGAGTTTAACGGTCAGTTATCGCAACCCCGATGCCAATTTAAATTGGAAGCAAGGGGTCAGGGCCGCAGTGGGGATTGGGTACTCGGGTCTGGATATCTATGGAATCCACACCTTGGAGTTTCTGCAGTGCATCTTGGAACGTCGTCGAGGTGGCGAATCTGGGGTAGCTTGGGTTCAGGCGCTGCCAACGGACAAGATCGGTTCGTTGTTGGATCAAGGGGTAATCCATTCGGTGCTCTTTGATCAGGCGCTGAAGGCAACCGGAACTGATCGGCAGTCGGTGCTCGATGATCCCCCCAAGGATGGTGCTGCTTTTTTGATTGGCTATGTCGATGGATTGGTCGTGCCGGTACTGATGTTGCCCGGCAAAGCCCAGGGGATCGGAGCAGCGGTTCTAGACGATTCGGGACGCAGTTTTGCGACGCGCGTCGAAGAGCGAGAAGAGCCCTACTATCCGCACTTTGCATTCCTACTTAAAGGGATCGAGCGAATGATCCACTCCGGCAAACCGACTTACCCTGTCGAACGAACCTTGCTAACAGCGGGAATACTCGATCACTTGCTGGCCTCTTTGAGAGATGGCAATCGTCGGATCGAATCCGACGATTTAAGGATCGCTTATGAGCCGGTGGATTATGGCTATGCCCCGCACTTGCTGCTCGATGCACCATAAGTAACGACCGAATTCCTTTTCTTCAACAAATCCTCGATGGTGAAAAATTGAATAAGCGATGCCTTTGGATCAGCCTTTTGGTATTGGTTGTGTCAGGATTCCTCTATGCGAAGCGTGGGGAGTCTCAGGAATTCAAAGTGGGTGCTTGTGAGGTCGACATTACGCCGACCGAAGCCGTACCGATGTGGGGCTATGGTGACCGCCATGCCTCGCTATCGGAGGGGACATTGGATCCGCTCAAGGCAACGGTTGTCGTGATTCAAGCTGGCCGTCGCAAGATGGCCATTGTCGGATTGGATCTGGGTCGCTCTCCCCAGGAAGATTCGCTCCAGAAGATTCGAAGCCAGATCAAAGAGAAAGCCGGCATCGATGTTTCGTTTATCGCTGGATCACACACGCACCATGGCCCGGTGCTGGAACTTTTCGACGCTCCTGGCAGGGGGCGTGGGCGATTTGATGCTTCGATCCGATACAACCAGCAGTTGGAGCAAGCACTGATTGATTCGATATTGAAAGCCCACGAGCAGATGAAACCGGCCAAGGTCGGTCAGGCCAACAAGGAACTCGTTGGATTCAATCGGAATCGGCATACGAAGATCCGCCCTGCCCCGGTCGATACGAGGCTTGGCGTGATACGATTCGATGAGTTGGAAAGTGGAAAGAACATCGCGACGGTTGTCAATTTCACTGGTCATCCGACGAATATCTCATCGGACATTCGAAAATTCTCAGCTGATTATGTTGGGGCCATGCGAGCCAAGGTCACTGAAAAAACAGAAGGTACCGTGGTGTTCATGCAAGGAGCATCGGGGGACATTTCGGTTGATCGCGGAAGTCATGGAGACTATCTCGGATATGGTGCTGCGCTGGGTAGCGAGGTGCTCAAAGTCTATGAGGGGATCGAAACCAAATCGGTAGCGACACCGTCACTGAAGTTCAAAGAGGATCGATTTGCTTTTGGATCGAGAACGGACTTCAAGAACCCATTGGTGCAAGGGGTTTACTCCGTGGCATTTTTCCCTGAGCTCGTAGAAAACTTCGTTGCAGAGTATCAGGACGGAATACGTCCTCGTTTGACCGTAGCGGTTCTGAACAAAGAGATAGCCTTTGTGGGAGCAAGTGGCGAATTTTTCTGTCAGCACGCCATTCGACTTCGGGAGCGCGCGCGTTTCGAGACTTTGATGTTCTTTGGCTACTGCAATGGCTACCATCAATACTTCCCTACGATCGAGGGGACCGCAGAGGGAGGCTATGGTGCAGACGCCCAGGTCGCACCAGCGGAGATTGGAGCCGGCGAGGACTTGATGAATCAGGCCTTAAAATGGCTTTATCAAATCCGTTGAGCGATTTTTAGTAACCAGCGAACTTGCGGATTGGACCGACGATGTAGCCTGGGTTGTTGGCACTGGCGATATTGGCTGCGTCGAACGAATTGCGAGCGTTGACGACCACCGAGATCGGATACGCTGCGACGCCAGGTGGTGGATAGAGGTAGACTTCCCACATACTGAAAACGCCAGCGGCTACGGCTTGCATCTGCAACTGCATGCGAGCGATTTGCACCATTTCTTGCTGATAAGCTTGGTTTTGTTCGACCGACTGTTGGTAAGCGGCCGCTTGGCTTTGAACCAAAAGTGATTGCTGTCGTTTGGTCTCTTCATCCTCTTTGGCTGCTTGGTTGGCAGCAAGCCATTCATCCCATTGAGGCTCGAGCACCTTAAGTTCCGTTTCTTTAAAAAAGAAAAAAGGAATGCCGTACTCTTCACCGTTTGGCAATTCCATGAGCACGCCTTCGCAGGTAAAGGTGCGAGCCTCTGCTCTTTGAGCGACGACCCATTCGTTGAATTGGGATTCGTTGGCAAACGTTTTCTTTTCGAAGTGTTCGACGATGCGAGGGATCATCTTGCGGTAGACTTCGGGCAGGTTGTCGAAGGGTCGATCGTTGACATAGAGCTTACCTCGACGGCGCTGAAGAGTGACATCTTTGCGGTTGAATCCGACAACCTTACCGAAGACCGTCATGCCGTTTTTCAGGGCCCAGGAGTGCTTCTCTGTAGCTGCCTTGAGTTGCCCATTACTCTCTTCGAGCATGAGGAACTTTTGATCTGCGTCCGAGAGTTGTGCAATCTCGATGGCCAGCAACTCTCGACCTTTGACGGGTTGATCGAGCCTCAGAACGATGTCCTTTTGGTCAGCGGCAATCAACGTCCCATTGACCTTGACGTTCCCGGTCTTGTCGACCCATTCCCTAGCGTCGCCATGGGAGCAAAGTAGACTCAGCGAAAACAACGAGAAAAATAGACTTGCCGATTTCATTGGACGAGATCCCTCAGTACCCTTAGTGTTAGCAGAAGCGAGGCTTGATCGAGTAGGCTCGAAGCCCTTGTAGTTTAGCTTGGATTGTCTCGCGCTGAAAGTCAACGTTTCGATAGCAAAGCTTCAGAAAGCATTTACTCCGTGGAGCCTTACAATTCGTCAAAAATCCGCGCCGTGCGACTGAGGACCGGCAAGAGTCGAGAGTCGATTGGACGGCACCCTTGGATTCTCGATAGCTCTCTGGTCGAATCGGTAAGTCCACCGAGGCTGGGAGAACAGGTCGATGTTTTGGGGGGTGACGGAAAGTGGATTGGACGCGGCCTGTACCATCCCGAGAGTCGAATTCGAGTCCGTCTTTACACTTGGAATCCGAATGAATGGATTTCAAGCGAGTTGTTTGATCGCAGGGTAACTCAGGCTGTTAGTCTTCGAAAGCAGATTATAGGCCAAGGCACCAAGAGCGATAGTTTTCGCTGGATTAACAGCGAGGGTGATCACTTAAGCGGCCTGATTGTCGACAATTTTTCAGGGCACTTGGTTATCCAGATTACAGCGGCGGTGGTACTGCCGTTCTTAGACCGAATCGTCGAGCAGCTTGTTGAAGCCCTCAAGCCCTTGAGCGTCTCGGTAAGCATTGATGAAAAGACGGCCAAAAGCGAGGCCATCGAGTCCGAGGAACGTGTGTTGTATGGTCAATTACCAAGTGAGCCCGTGGAAATCTGCGAAAACGGGCTTATCTGGAAGGTGGATTTGCGTGGGGGGCAAAAGACTGGCTCTTACCTCGACCAACGAGACAACCGTCTGGCCGCCGCCCGCTGGACACCCAAGGGTGCAAGGGTGCTCGATATCTGCACTTACACGGGTGGTTTTGCGTTGACGATTGCCAAGCATGCCGAGTCGCAAGGTCTACCATGCGAATCGATCGTAGCGATTGATTCGAGTGCAAAAGCGTTGGAGTTGGGGAAAATAAACGCGTTGGCAAATGGCCTCGAGGACCGGGTGGAATGGCATCAGGGGGATTTTTTCGAGTCCTTATCGACCCGGCTAGATCGGCAGGAAATTTTTGACATGATCGTTTTGGATCCTCCTAAACTTGCTGGATCCAGGGAAAAAGTCCCTAAGGCACTGGCTGCTTATCATCGACTTAACTACTTGGCAATGCGTTGTTTACGTCCAGAAGGGATTCTCGTTAGCTGCAGTTGCTCAGGACGGGTGGCTCGCTGGGAATTCATTGACGTTTTGTTGGGTGCTGCCCGAAGAGCGCAACGCGACGTGCAAATCCTAGAGATTCGGGGGGCTTCGGCGGATCATCCGGTGAATATCCATTGTCCGGAGACCGACTATCTAAAGTGTGTGATTGCTAGAGTTCTGTGAGGTGGATGCGTAAGTTCTGGAAATTTTCAAGGAATTTCCATTCGGTGGACTTGCTGATTGCGGTAGGTCATCGGTAAACTTTCACCCCTCAAATTGTTGTGAGAAATGCCAAAGTGGCGGAATGGCAGACGCGCTGGACTCAAAATCCAGTGTCCGCAAGGACGTGTGGGTTCGACTCCCACCTTTGGTACTTTCCGTCATAGGACAGTTAACACTAGAGCTAGCAGTCAAAGCCAGAGCTAGTCCGTACATCGAAATAGTA
>JBJSXX010000030.1:0-5619 GCA_046086605.1 Pirellula sp.
CCTACACGACGCTCTTCCGATCTGGGTGGGGTGGAACGCTCGATGTCGAGGTGCTCGCTCATGTCTATTATGCCAAGCATCTTCATACTCCCAAACATCCGTGGCTTCGAGGAACCGTCGAACGGTTGGAAGCATTGCGCAAAAATGGAGTGCTATCGCCCCAGGTCGCCTTGCAACTGCGCGACGCTTATTATTTTCTTCGGGGCATCGAGAGCGGTTTGAGGTTGATGAACACCCAGCTTCGTCACGATTTACCGAAGGATCCTTTGGAGTTATCCAAGCTGGCCTATGTGCTTCAGTTGCCCGAGCCAGAGCAACTGATCGAATCCTGTGAGCACTATCGGCGAACGATCCGTGACTTGGCTCAGCCGCAGTATGCTCAGTTCCGCGCCAGCGTGGTGGCTACGGACTAGACGAACGTAGTTAGGGATTCGAAACCAAGCGTTTGTGGCCGTTTACCAATTGAGCCGAGAGCTTTCCGTTGGGGTCGGCTTGGCTAGGACGTTGGTGCAATCGCATCCGATGCTGTGCATTGGATGGTGATGGGCTATGGTCACCTTCGAGCACTCGAGGTGCCGCCGGTGTCGGACTTGGACTCGATTGCATGACACCTTGGTCGATGTAGCCGTCTTGATGGTCGATTCCGTGGCCGTGTTGGCAACTGGGGCAATCGCTGTGCTCATAGCTGGTCGATTCACCGCATGAGCGGCATGCGACGTTGCCTCGGAGATGATTCATAAGGCTCCCGTGACCGATGCACGAGCCGCTTGCGCACGAGCCAGTCGGGCAACTTGCGCGGTAAGGCGTCCCCCAAAGCTGTGCGAATTGAACGAACCAGGGGCTACAGGATCCTGAGTGTCCGACCCAGTGTCCGGAATCATCGCAGCGATCGCAGACGGCTGGATCGTTGATCGACTCGTCCCAATAGACTTCACCGCATCCGCCAGCGCAAGCGACTCGATTGGCGCACGAATGAATTTTTCCTTTCACTCGATGCCTAAGCGTACCGTCGAACAATGGGTCTCTGGTCAATGGGGCTTTGGCAAAACCTGGGCCGCAGCCGCTACTGCATCCACCCGAGTTGCAGCTTAAGTCAATGGTGCAGCAGCCTGTTTGAATCAGAGCCAGAGATGCTAGGACTGCGACGGTGCGCAGTGCTTGAAGAGTCGATTCCATCTTTCCCCCCGGAAGTCTTGGATCACCAATGGATGACGACTCAGGAATTGGTCGTCGGTGGGTGTTATCGGTAGGCACAACCGCTACAATCAGTAAATTCTTCCAGTTATCTTGATGCCCTCGCTTAAGGCGTTCGCTAGCAAATGTTTAGAGAAGTGTTATCAGAGAGTCGGCTCGTGGCGATCCTGCGATTGGATTGCTTGGACCAAGCACCGAGGATCGTCGAGACGTTGCTTGAGGCTGGCGTTCGGTGCATCGAGTTTACGCTGACGAATCGCAAGTCTCCGATGTGGGTCTCGCAGTTGGTCAAGGAGCACCCGAGTTTTCGAACGGGCCAAGCGTTTTTGGGGATGGGATCGGTTCGGAATTTGGAGGAGGCCAAATTGGTTCTCGATGCGGGGGCTCAGTTTGTGGTGACACCGATCATGCAACCGGAAGTGATACGCAAGTGTGTCGAGTCGAAGGTTCCGATTGCCTCTGGAGCATATAGTCCGACGGAGATCGCGATGGCTTGGGAGTGCGGAGCGGATTTTGTGAAAGTGTTTCCTGCAAGGGGGCTTGGGCCTGGCTACATCAAAGACGTTTTGGCTCCGATGCCCTATTTGAAGTTGATGCCAACGGGTGGGATCGATGCGAAGAACGCCCGGGATTATCTTTCTGCGGGTGCGGTGGCTGTTGGAGTTGGTGGAACGCTTTGTTCGCCGGCGCTGGTTGAGAAAGGGGATTGGGCGTCGATCCACGCAGCGGCCGTGAGCATCGTTCAGGCTTGTCGACTTTAGGGCTTGAGCGAACCGAGCGAATCAGATTTATGGATGCTACCGAGGCTCAGAAACTCCATGACTTGGATCGGACGGTGGTTTGGCACGCGTTTTCGCAGATGTCCCAGTACGATGGACTGATCATCGAGCGGGCCGAAGGTTCATGGCTTACGGATATCCATGGCAAGAGGTATTTCGATGGTGCGAGTTCTTTGTGGTGCAATTTATTTGGCCATCGAATCAAGCAGATCGATCAAGCCATCATCGACCAGTTAGGGCAGGTGGCCCATGTGACGAATTTGGGGATGAGTCATCCGGTAAGTATCCACTTGGCCGAGCGTTTGATTCAGATCGCGGGTCGAGGTTTGAAGCATGTTTTCTTTGCTGGCGATGGGGCTAGTGCTGTCGAAGTGGCGATGAAGTTAGCGTTTCAGTACTGGCGTCAATGCCACAGGCCTGAGCCTCAGAGGACAAAGTTTCTGGCTCTCGGGGACGCTTACCATGGCGACACGATCGGGACGGTGAGTGTCAGCGGAGTTTCCTTGTTTCAAAAAACGTTTGAGCCATTGCTGTTCGATGTGCTTCGAGGGCCATGTCCTGACGATTACCGCAGGCCTCAGGGGATGACATCCAGCGAGGCTTGTGCGCACTACCTTGAGGCCTACGAGAGGATTCTCCAGGAGCACCACGGGAGCATTGCGGCGGTGATTGCCGAGAGTTGCATCCAAGGAGCGGCTGGTTTTGTCATGCAGCCTCGAGGTTTTTTGTTCGGGCTGGCCAAGTTATGCAAAAAGTACGACGTTCTATTGATCCTCGATGAGATCGCCGTTGGGATGGGTCGAACGGGCCGGATGTTTGCCTTCGAGCATGAGGAACTGGCTGCAGGGGGGAGCATTGAGCCAGATTTTTTGTGTTTGGGTAAGGGGCTGACCGGGGGCTATCTTGCGATGAGTGCGACGCTGACAAACGGGCGGATTTGGGAGGCTTTTCTTGGCCAGCACTCTGAGGGCAAGACGTTTTTTCATGGTCATACGTATGGGGGCAATCCGCTTGCTGCGGCCGCGGGGGTTGCGGTCTTGGATTTGCTCGAAGGGCGCACCGGCGATGGGCGATTTAGCTTGGATTCAATACAAGCCAATTCTGCACATTTTGAGCGGGTTTTACGCCCCCTGGAGGATTCTCCGATGGTCGGCCAGGTGCGAAGGCTTGGGATGATGGCGGCCCTGGAGTTGGTGGCTTGCAAGGAGACCAAAACTCGTTTGGAGGCCTCAAGAAGGGAGGGTAAAAGATTGTGCGAACGAGCCATCGCAAGGGGGCTTTGGCTCAGGCCACTTGGGGACGTGGTTCCCGTTTTGCCTGCGGTGACGGCCCCGCATGGGGATTTGCAATGGATGGAAAAAACACTCCAAGCGGTGATTTAGCTGGTTATTTGTGGAGAATTCCGTTACGCCCGTTGATATTATCGAATTTTTAATTTTGCCCCTGCCGAAGAATAAGATGCGCGAAGGCACCGACCTGGGTATTTCCTTACTTTGGGTCGTTTGCAATGCCTAACCGCAGGCAGGATGCTTGCGGAAAATCAGCGAATCGAAAGGAGTCGACCCGGTGAGAGCTTTTTACATTTGTTTTCTACTGCTTTTTGGGAACACGGAGATTGCGTCCGCAGCGACGATCTCTGCTGTTCTAAATCCGGGTTACCCTGGGGATCTGACCGGCTTGATCAGTCGTACTTCGCAGGGGGTTCAGAGCGATCATTACGATGGCCCGATCACTCCATGGAATCCGCCGAGCTTCCAAACCGTGGTCTTTGTCAACTACCACGTTGACGGAGGGGTTGCACTTGTCAGAACCGACGTGAGTCGCCAAGACAATTCAGGGTCGACAAGGATTGCACTGACAACATACTCGAATATGTACTTTGCAAATTCTGTGAGCACTGGAAATGCAACCTACTTGGTCAATAACAATGCCTATTGGGAGTTTGTGATCGATGGGAATTATGATTGGGAGATAAGGGACACCGACCCGCTAATCAGAAGCTCGGTTAACCGTCGAACGTATGAATTCGTGAAAGTCCAAGGGGGGGCGGAGTCAACTATTTTCGCAAATTCGATAGGAACCGGTTCGCTGAACCCCAAGGGTTCGTCGCAAATTGGCTCAGGAGTCTATCGCCTTCATTTCCACCACTTCGATTCAGCAATATACAATCTCACCACAGGAGAGGTTAACTCGGTGGATCTTGACATCCATTTCACGCTCAAATCAGAAGGTGGCGTAGTTCCCGAACCTACCTCGCTGGCCGTATTTGGGGCGCTCGGACTCAGCGGGCTAGTATGCAAATGGCGTCGCAAAGCCGGAACAACCTAGGCTGATCATAAGACAGACAAATAAAACATTCGTGTAAAAGCGAACCGCTGAAAGCTCCCAGTCATCTGGGGGCTTTTTTCGTTTTCCGCCACAGGAAAAAGTGTTATTCGCCAGAGGCTTTTGGGTTCTCAAACTTGCTTGGTCTGCGACTTTGCGCAGTGCTTGAAGAGTCGATTCCTTCTTTCCCCCCGGAAGTCTTGGATCAGTTGGAGGCCTCAAGAAGGGAGGGCAAAAGATCCTGCGAACGAGCCATCACAAGGGGCTTTGGCTCAGGCCTCTTGGGGATGTGGTTCCCGTTTTGCCTGCGGTGACGGCTCCGCATGGGGAACTGGATTGGTTGGGTGGAATCCTCAACGAGATCTTGCCGGGTGAAAATTTCTTGTGATTTTTCAGGGTTGATCCGCTATTTTCGGATTTTTTATCTCAATCCAACCAATCTGGGTAGTTGACAAAGTCGTCAAAAAGCTTTAGATTGGCCTGCGTCCCGGGGAGTTGTTGTTCATTTACTCGCCAAGAAGGATTTGTGGGACGGACTGGCGGGGAAAAGGAGTTAAGAATGTTGAGTAGGATTCGTTGGATAAGTTTCTGTTTTGTGGCCATTGTTGGGCTTGCGGGGGTTGCATCAGCGGCCTCTATTTCCGCAGTTTTGACTCCTACCTTTGCCGACTCGAACGGCAACTTGACACTGTCGGGTTTGGTTCAACAAAAGGCAGCGTTAGCGACATCCCAGTTCTTCATAGCTCCGCTTCTCGCTCCTAACACTGAGAACATCGCGTTCAAGGAGATAATAGACTTCGGTTCCGACGGGTATGCCGCGGTTAGGACAACTTACACCCAACAAACAACTGGAAGCGACAGGGCTTTCTTTTTGACCACCTACGCTTGGTTCCAGAAGCTTTCCTCAACAACAGTCATTTCGAGTGAATACTTCGTTCAACATCGAGCCTACCTCGAGTTTGAAGTTGTAGGAAACTACAGTTGGACCGTCACAGGGTCTGACCCACGTGATCCATTGATCGCTAGCCCATTCAATAAGAGAACATTCCAGTTTGTGAGGGTCGCTGGTGGCGTGGAACTCCCGCCGCTTGCATCCAATGACGTTGGTACAGGTTCCTCGTCCATTTCTTCAACCACCGATATCGGGTCTGGTACTTATCGATTGCATTACGATCACACAGATAAATTCCTATTCGATCCAGGTAAAGACAACGCCACCAATCTAAATATCGCGTTCACATTTAAATCCGAGGGTGGAAGCGGGGGTGGGGTCGTTCCAGAACCTTCGTCGGTAGCTGTATTTGGACTCCTAAGTCTCGGC
>JBJSXX010000031.1:0-2482 GCA_046086605.1 Pirellula sp.
GCCGATTCGAAATTCATCGACTAGTTCCTTCCAATGACGCTAACCTGGACTCGCTGTAGATACTCAATCAAACTATGATCACTCTTTTAATCGTCCTACCAACCACAAACTCACCTAAAACCTGATCGATTGGGACTGTCCCTCATACCTACCGGACCATCGACAATCCGTCGAATTCAGGAAATCGCACAACGCCAGCCGCGCACATGACCGTCGTAATGGGCGGTGAAGTAGTCGACTTGGTTGGGATGCAAATCAAAATCAAAGATCTCACTCGGAGAGCTGACCAAATGAAATAACTCCTCCTGTCCATCTTTCCAGAATCCGATCTCCTTTTCGACCACTCCCAACATGATCCCACTGGCATGATATTGAACTCTCCACATGGTCGCATCGATCTCTTTTGCCAACGACTCTTGCTTGGGCAGTTTTTCCCCGGTATTCCAATCGAAGGACAGGGCTACTGCGCGTCGATTGCCTGCGGGCGCGTTGCTGGTTTTGTGCAAACCGCACGCGGTAAGCCGCTTGATATCTGGACTAAAAGCCATATTGACAATGCCCCCAAAGGGTGCGATGTCACCAATCATATTATGAATTGCCGAACCGTCGAACTTGCGTTCTAACTGCCCAGTGTCGGCGCGCCAATGATAGATGTTGCCTACCACATCGCCGCTGACCAAATCGTAAGCCCCCGGTACGAACTGCACGCAGTAGGTAATCTGTGGATGACCTGCAAATTCATGAAGCAGACTTCCATCTGTTGCCGACCAGACCTTGACCAACCGATCATTCCCAACGCTCGCCAATCGCTGTCCGTCGCTACTGACGGCCAAGCCGCGTAACCAACCATGTTTCGTATCGATGACCCGAACAGGTACTGGCTTTGGAGCTGCAGGTTCCCATGCGATCAATCGTCCGTCGTAGCCTCCCGAGAAACAAGCTGAACCATCGGGCGAGAAGGCTAGTGTTCGGACCCAATTGTCGTGGCCCGCCAAAGCCGTCTTGTTGCCAGTAGCGATCTCCCAACGTTGGATCGTGTAGTCGATTCCCCCAGCAAAAACAAATCTTCCTAAAGGATCGACTCGGCAGCACAACAACTTCGAATCGTGCGCCCAATCGTGAATTAGATGTGTCGCTTTTGCATCAAAGGCTGGTGAATCTGCAGGATCTTGGGTCATGCCAATAGCTCCTCAATGGGTCCGTAAGCTGGATCGGCAATCGGTACCTTGCGACCAGCCACATCAAACTCACCCGATGAATCAATGCCGACGGCTCGCAAATAAGTATGAAGTAGGTGGCGATGATCTACTTTTCGGTCAGTGACTTCGATACCTTTGGCATCGGTGCTGCCAATAACTGCCCCATGCTTAATTCCGCAACCTGCAAGTGCGATCGACCAAGCCTTGGGATAATGATCGCGCCCGTACCCTGCGTTGATCTTTGGCGTCCTACCAAACTCAGTCATTACCACCACTAGTGTCTTTTCCAGGAGTCCGCGCTGAGCCAAGTCGGAGATGAAGAAAGCAAATGGTCTATCAAAGTAATGGTTGACATAGGATAAATGGAACTCAAAGTTATTGTGATGAAAGTCCCAACCATCCCACTTGACTTCGATAAAAGGCACTTCCTGCTCAACCAAACGCCTAGCCAGTAACAATTGTTTTCCGAATTCGGTCTTGGTGTACGACTCTTGAACGGATTCGGGTTCTTTACCGATATCAAATAATTCGCGTCGTTCCATCAGTCGCAACGCTTGCTCATAAGACTGGGTGTAGGCATCGATCTCCGCTGATTGCACTTTGGACTTTAAACGTCCGTTGGCGAACCGCCGCCAATCATGCCGCCGACTGTCCACGGTGACGCTCATACCATCTGGCAACTGGGTATGGACGATGCCACCTTTCTCCGCACCGACGACGACGCTCGCGTACTGGGGGCCCAGATAAGCCGCATTGTTGGTCCTGCCGCCGACTCCCTCTGGCGAAGTTTGAATATGTCCGGGCAGTGGAAAATCACTCCGCTCGAGGCCTTTGGCAATCGTCGCTCCAATCTCAGGATACTCGGTGGCTGAGCGGGTCATGCGACCAGATCGCACGAGGTTCCGAGCCAGTCCGTGATCATCCAGATCGGTGCTGATACTGCGAATCAACGCCATGTGATGCATCTGGCTTGCCGTATGGGGCAATAGCTCCGAAATATGGATCCCGGGAACTGTCGTAGGAATCGCCTTGAACGGACCTCCAGTCTCCAGGTCTTTCTTTGGGTCCCACGATTCAAATTGGCTTATGCCACCATCTAAAAAGATAACCACCACGGATTTATTTTGCTTTGCGATCTGACTAGCACCCAACGGATGCGAGAACAAGCTCGTACCTGCAAGGGCCCCGAGTCCGGTCATAAAATCACCCATAAACTGTCGTCTTGCTATCGCATGTTCGAGCGAACCGCAAGGGCGAGGTATCAGGTTCTTCATTGGCTGGTG
>JBJSXX010000032.1:0-2790 GCA_046086605.1 Pirellula sp.
CTCTGGTTCAAGCTTCGTTGCTTCCCACGGCCCAGATATGGTCTATTGGCAAGACCCATGGTTCCGGGGACTCGATATTAGCCAAGCTCCCGACGGCAGCGCGGTGGTGATCGACTGGTCAGATATCGGCGAATGCCATGATGATGATGGGGTCCACCGCACAAGCGGTCGAATCTACAGGATCTCCTACAAAAACGAGAATCAAGCCCCCTACCACGAGCAAATGAGGGTTTTAGAGAGACTTTTTTATTCCAGAGCTATACCCCAGTCGCAAGTCACAGGACAAGAAGTCCTTTCAATCCTCTCTCATCCAAACTCCTGGTTTACTCAACAGTTCCTAAAAATGGGGGGGCTCTCGGCGCGAGGTGTGGAGTTTAAGGGACTCGAACCCGTGTATGAACTAGCAGCAAAAGCGCCAAAGAATTTCCGTTTACCTGAAGCGCGTTTTGAAGTCACAAAGCAACTTAGAGCTTTGTGGGCCCTCGGTGCGCTCGACACCAATAAACTCATATCGCTTTTGAGAAGCGATCAGCACGAATCGATTCACTGCTGGGCCGTTAGAATGCTTTTCGATGGAACCAATCGGCTAAATCTACGGAGGATTGACATCAACAACCAGGAGTACAGAGCCAAAATCGAAGCAGAGATTCTCGATGGTCTTTACTCGCAATCCAAACCTCACGCCTCGGCTCAGTTTCGATTGGTACTTGCCTCCCACCTGCCATTTTTCACGCAAGAATTCGAACCTATGTTGAAGCAACTGCTCCAGAGCGATGACTTGGCCGAAGACCTAACGTTCAATCTGGTGCTCTGGTACGGGATCAAGAACCAGCTTGCCGAACGACCACTCCCCATGGCGAAACTGCTTCAATCGACCCAACTGACCAAGCTTCAGGAATTGGCTTTGCGACGATTGGCCGCGATTGTCATTGAAAAAGGGAAAAACAGCGATCAAGCCCAGCAGGGCCTGTCGTTCTTTCTGGCCGATGCAGTTAAGCGGGATCTGCCAAACCTTCACGCAGCTTGCATACGTGGTGTCTGGGGTGCTTATCAAGGGCGTAGTCAAGTTGCCAAGCCGCCCTACTGGGACGAGCTTGCAGCCCTCGGATCCAAGCACCCCGATGCGACCATCCAACGCCTGTGCATCCTGCTCGGATCGGTTTTCGATACCAACAAAGATATCCAACCCCTGGTGCGTATCATCGAAGACAAAGACATTCCTCTTGCCGAACGCAAAGTGGCTTTAGAAGCTCTCGGTGGAATCGATCAACCGGATGTGATCGAGCGGTTAAAAACATTCTTTAACGATCAAGATCTCGGCAATGCTGCTGCCTATGCACTTCGAAGAACGCTCAATAAATCCAGGGCCGGACAACTGGTCGATCTTTTCGCCCAAGCACCCGATCCAACACGCCGGGGAATCATTTCAGCACTTGCCAGCCGAGTCGAGACGCTTGAAGTTCTTCTCGATGCGATCGAAGACGATAGGATCGCTAAGGAATCGGTCGACGCTTCCTCGTGGAGACAGTTCGCCTCAGCAAACAACTGGCAATTGCTCGAAAGGGCTCGCAAACACACCAAAGTCCTCGATATCCCAGGGAATCGCAAGGAGTTGATCGAAAAGGAAGAGGAGTTGTTATCCCCAGATTTAATCGCCAAAGCCAACGCAAACAGCGGTCGGGGGATCTGGATTGCCAAGTGTGGCAACTGTCATAAGCTCTACGGAGAAGGTGGACAGATCGGTCCCGAACTTACCGGTGCCCAACGTTCAAACCTTCGCTACTGGCTCGAAAACATCCTGGCCCCCTCTGCGATTGTTGCCGAGAACTATCGATCAACCGCCTTTCGCACAATCGATGGTCGCGTGATCACCGGAGTTGTTCTTGCCGAGACAGCAAATGATGTGACCATTCAAACAGCGCAGGAAAAAATCGTCCTCAACACAATCGAGATCGAGGAACGGAACCCCTCTCAATCATCCTTGATGCCCGAAGGTCTCTTGGAAGGACTCAACGAGGACGCCAAGTTAAACTTGTTTAAGTATCTGATGTCCACGCCTCAGGAGTTGTCCAAGTAGCGATGAATCGCAAGGAGCGAGCCGAAACCGTTCATCGAAGGCTCGATGAACTCTACCCAAAGACGGATGTCCCACTAGAGCACACGGATCCTTACACTCTTCTTGTTGCAGTCGTGCTCAGCGCACAATGCACCGACAAGATGGTCAATCGCGTCACGCCGAATCTATGGAAACTCGCTAAGACGCCTGAGTCGATGAGCAAGCAACCCGTGGATCGGATCCAAAAGATCATCCAGCCTTGTGGACTGAGTCCTCAGAAGGCCAAGGCGATATCGGGGCTCTCGAAGATTTTAGTCGAGGAGCATGACGGCATGGTTCCCAAAGACTTTGAGGCTTTGGAGAGGCTACCGGGGGTTGGGCACAAGACCGCGTCGGTTGTGATGGCTCAAGCTTTCGGCGTACCTGCTTTTCCGATTGATACCCATATCCATCGGCTCGCGCAGCGATGGGGACTGACCAACGGCAAGAATGTCATGCAGACCGAGAAGGATCTGAAGAAACTCTTCCCGATCGAGTCTTGGAATAGGCTTCA
This sequence comes from Pirellula sp., assembly GCA_046086605.1. Taxonomy (GTDB): domain Bacteria; phylum Planctomycetota; class Planctomycetia; order Pirellulales; family Pirellulaceae; genus JBKCUI01. The sequence continues at coordinate 2,610 of JBJSXX010000032.1, forward strand.
CTTGCAGATCATTTTCTACGGACGCGAGCACTGCACGGCTCGAGGTTGCGATGGGACCGTTTGTTGAATTTGCAAAGAACTCTATCCCAATCGACGAAGAGCGGTTGCGACCAAAAAGTAAGGCCCAAGCCCTCATTCTGCCCCACATCGAACAAGCTAGTTTGAGCCAAAGGATCGATTA
>JBJSXX010000033.1:0-19992 GCA_046086605.1 Pirellula sp.
CAAACAAATACGGTAAAGCAATCCGCGGTGTCCCTCCGCAAACGTTGGCAAGTCCTGCCTATCGACCGATGATTCTGATTGTGCACAAAAGTGAAAATAAGTGTTGGATTTGGTCGAAGAAATTTTTTGATTTTGCGATCGAGTTCTGCTCGGTGGCGCCGCGAGAGAATCGCTAGCAAAAGAAGGTGCGCATGCGCAGGGTCTGTCCCCGTGATGAACCAAGGCTTTCATATGCCGGGTCTGTCCCCGTTGAGTTATTACGTGGGGACAGACCCAGTGTTGAAGGCGGAAGGATCGCTAGCAAAACTCGATGGTTTGTGCGGGGTCTGTCCCTGGATTATTAGAATATTAGATTCTTAAAACTGCCGACTTGTGATTCTACAATGCCGAAAACAAATTCTGCTTGTCAATTGAGTTGACCTTTACTCTCCGATACGCTCTTCTTTTGACCATGGGGATGACCTCCAATTTACTGGTTCCGAAAGGAAACCCCAGTTTCTTGGAAGGTTTTCGAGTACGAGCTTTATCGTACCGATACCATCGTCAACGACCTTCGGTCATCTTATAAAAAACGGAACTGGCGGCAAAAAGGCGTGCTGAAAGAGCAAACTTGCCCCGCCTTCCCATAGTGCGAACTTTCCTAAATAAAGAAATCCAACATAGATTCCGATGGCTGCTAAATGAGGGATCCAAGCGATCCATCTCACGGGCCACCAAGCATCTTTAGTCTTCGTGCGACTGCGCCTTATCATCCACCCGATGAGCAATTTGGCTGGAAACGTAAAAACAACAAAAAAGATCGACAGAAAAAACCATAACTCTGGTGGTATCGACTCGATCCTCAGAAAATACAGTGGAATCGCCAGAGCAAGAAAAAGAATGTTTGCGACTGAATAGGTCAACGGGACACGGCGAAACACACTTCGGGCCGCAGAACGATCGAGGATTCCATAAAGCCTTCGACGCTCGGTTCTTCCAGCGATCGACTTTTGTAAAGCCATGTAAGTTTGAAGCGTGGGAAGATACTGGATGGCTCGGGTCATCAGCAGCGCTCCGAGCAAGCCAAGCAGCGCCAAACCGCCTTGCTGCTCAGTTTTGACCTCGGGTGCAGCACCCAAAGAAACCAAGATGAGCAAAGCAGGTATCGCAAGCCAAATCCAAGCTCCAAGGCTCGCTTGAAATCCTAGTTTGATCAGGCGCCACAAATGCAAGCGGTTGAGGAAAGACCACCATCGATCCTCGATGTCCAACCAAAATGCTTTGCTAAGAATCGCTCGAACGAATCGAATCGGTCGAGGCACTATGAAGTTTCTCCAACGACCACCGCTTGCGATCGCCCATACGACCCAAAGCACCCATAGCAAAGACAAGACGCGAGCAACGATCCGGAGGCTCAATGCTGTATTAGAACCTGGCTGAATCAATTCTGAGGAGTAAGCCCAATCGGTGATGAGCCAAATGGGAAGCCAGGTCAAAAGCATCGCCAAAGCGCAACGAAATATCTGACCTGCTAAAGCGACCCCTGGAAAGCAATCCCTCAGGCGTTCTCCTCTTGCGATCCTTGCCGAGCATTCGAGCATGTACCCCAAGCTTGCAAACTGCACCACAGGGATCGTCGCAGCGATGCTCAGCACCATCACGATACTCAATGTGTTCCAAGTCCACCTAGCCAACGCGCGGAAGGATCGGAAGATCACTGCAACAATGAATCGCAAATAACTCACAGGCTTTGTTAGGTTCCGGATAGGCTTATGTGGGGTGCCCAAGCTCAAAAACTGACGCACATTCGCTATAAATGGGTATTCGTTATAACCGCTACATTTTTGACGATGTCTGACTCAATTTTACCTGAAAACAGCAAATTGTTTGCATGGATTGGATTAGGAATTAGGATTGGGCAAATTGTCGGATTCCCTAATCGTCGGTCGTAATCTCTTTAGGTACTAGTGAAATGCAACTCAGATCCGTTTTCTTTTGTGCGGTATTGCTCGCGGGATTTGTATCGGTTCCAGTGCGGGCCCAAGATCCACTTGATGATGTTTACGGTCATGCCGTGCACGCTTACTTTCGTGGCGATGCAGCCACCGCCCAACAATGGTTGAACGAAGCCATAGGAGCCGGTAGCCAAGACCCTCGAGCTTATTACTTCCGAGGGCTTTGTGAGGCTGCGATCTCGGGTGATCCGGAAGCTGGTGCGAGCGACTTTGAACAAGCAGCTCAGCTCGAAATCGATGGAAAAAAGGTGGTCAATGTCGGCAAAGCTTTAGAGCGAATCCAAGGCCCGGTTCGTTGCCAGATCGAAGCGATTCGCCGCAAGGCTCGTCTTGCTTCCCGAGGTAAGTATCTTGAAATGCAACGGCTCCGTTATGAGCAAGGGATCCGAAATGGAGCGAGCGTTCCTGCATCTCCATCGGATGCACCTCCTCGACCAGTTCCATCGATCAACGATCCGTTTAGCGACGGCGGAGATTTGAACAAAGGTCAACCCAAAGCGATGCCAGAAAACGTGCAGCCTGCACCGGCCACGAATGATCCATTCGGAGATGCCCCGGCTGCTCCTGCCAATCCAGCACCTCCAGCCGACGATCCTTTTGGCGGCAATGGTGCCAAGCCGAACCCTGCACCTGCTTCGGATGACCCGTTTGGAAATTAGTCCTTTTGGGCTCGGTCAAGCTCGAAGAAACGTCGAGCGATCACTAAAAGCTTTACGAATACTTAAGCGGGTTTCCCAGCGGAATCCGCTTTTTTGTTTGGCCCAAGGGTGAAATCTTGGTTCATAATCGATCCCGAATGCTAGAAAACCACTACCGCGTTTTTCCCCTCGGATCTAAATTGCTTGGCTTTGATAAAGCGCTCCAGAGAATTGGAGACTCAAGGTTAATTCTAGGTCGCAAAACCTGGGGGGGTCGGTGAGCAGTAAATCGCCAAACGGGGAGCAACCCGATCGGGTCGAGGATCTCAACCAAGTCCTGGGCTACTTGAATTTTTCGTCGGGCAAGACCGACACAAGGTTCCTCTCGTCGATGAACCGTCTGTACGCAGCAGCCTTGGGTGATAAGGAAGGTTCGTTGTTTGCCGGCTTACCTGCTTGGCTTAAGATCCAACAGTGGCTGATCGATCAGCTCAAGGAATTGCAATCCACGAACCCTGCGTTTTCTCAAAGCGATCAAGCATCGAGAGTCCTCGAGCTCGTCTGGCGATCTTTGCTCCCGGATTACCTAGACTTTCACAGCGACCTGTTATTCCACCAGGAGCCAGAGGGTATCTTCAACGGTCTTTTTTTGGGTCGAGCCATCGAAGCGGTTCTTCGCCAGGGAGCACCTTGGGATCAGTTGGATCGAATTGTTCGTGGAGCAATCAGCGAACTGAACGATTACGTTGGATACCGTCCAGTGGCTACACTCGAGGGTCATCATTTAGAGCCTTATGACCATGAGTTTTTGGGGACGATTCCGCTGTACATGCGAGAAGTTGGCGTCGCTTACGGGCCTTATCATGGGTTGATTGAAAGCACGCTTGCAATACTCAAAGACACATCCCCTGGAATACTTAATTCAGCGCAGTTCGATCTGCGTCGTCTCGATGAAATCTGCTTAGACCCAAGGGCTTACGATTTCGACCATCCGGTAAACACCAGACCGAATTACTACTTTGGTCAATGGGATCCGCATCAGCTTGATTCATCAGGCTTCTATCGGCGATTCGTATTGCAACAAGTTACGGTCGATGCGCTGATGGCTCGGGTGCTAAACGCTACGGACTTACCCAAGGACGAACTTCTTACAGAGGCTTCGGCAGTTTTGGCCGGTACGATCCTAATGGCATCCGGCATCTGTGGTGCATCTCCTCATTCGATCGCTTCGACCACAACGGTCATGGACTTACTTACCAACGTCGCTGCTTATCGGGACGCTTTCTATATCGAGTATTTACCGAAGTTGCAGGGCAAGCATGCCAAGCGGCTACAAGCCGAGGCAAAGATACGTAGGCAACCCTTGGGAGGAGCTCGTCAAGAGCTCAACACCTCGCTTGGCCGCATGAGGGCGGCCCAGGTCGAGCGCATTCAGGTGGCGAGAATCTTCGCTCGAATGGGAAATGCATTGGCAGCCAAAGAAGAGGCCGACGATGTCCATGTAGCTTCTGCGAGGATCTTGTGTCGGATCGATTGCCTCCTAACTATTGGCAATCAATTATTGCGGCAAGGAGAGCTTGAGCAAGCCTCGGAGATTCCCGACCAGATCGACGATCTTGTTCGGCGAGGCATCGCCTGCGGGGCCTTGGTCGATCCTTGGAACATCCTCGGTTTCGCGGGCAACTTCAATCGCTTCAGCGGCTCAGACGCTTCGGTTCCAGACGATCGAGTGCACGAGCTCGTCGAAATCATGGAAATGAATTTCGGATTGTTGTCTAGGGTCTGGAGAGAGGCCGCAGCGCGCGACATGGAGGAACTGTGCAAGCAAACCGAAAGTCGATTTCGCAAGCTGGCCCAATGGTGGAGGCAGTATGCAGCCCACGAAGTCAGTGATGTCCATGCAACGGATCCCAAAGTAGCTTTAGAGTCCTCTGAGTTGGTGGCCAGAGCGCTGAGGCTCTGGCATCGCGGTGGCTCGGCAGCAGGAGACCTGAAGTTTTGGACGCCACATGCGAATATTTTCGATTCACCCAAAGCCTATGCATTGGTGATCGAAGCGCTTCTGGATCGGCAGGATTATGTCGGGTCGAGAGCTTTATTGATCCACTGGCTTAGTCAAGTTCCGAGAGTTGGCATTTCAAGTGGCACGATTTCCTTTTCGGATTTTGCCCGGCGTTGGATGGAACGATTGCTGGATCCGGCGACCCGATCTGGAACAAGTTCATTGGAAGCTTGGAATGCTATCGGGAAGTTCTTTGGATACATGGAGTCCAATGGAGAAGACTACTGGCAAGCACCGGTCTTCGAACTGCGTAGGACCAGAGGCAAGAGGCAGGATCCATCCATGATGGATCCGAGTCCTGAAGAGGATTCGAGCGAGGACAGATTTAGAGCGGCTTATGAAGATGTTAGCTATCACGATACAACCGATGACGGTGTCGAAAGCCCAATCTATGAGTCCGACTCTGGTGACGACGAGGAATTCATCGCCGAATCCAAGAGGATAGGAGAGCATCTGCTTTTTCTAAGCGGACTTGCTCATATGTGGAAGCAAGTTGCTGAGTCTGGATCCTGGTTATGCAACTCTGAGGAGGTGACTCGATCTCCCGCTATTCGATCCGAGATGAAGGAGGTTTTTGCAGGATGGATTTCTTCTTGCATCTCACAACGCAAAGGGTTGATTCGATTACTTGATCAAATCAGGAAATACGCGATCCCCACCGGGGCCACCGATGCGGATTCGATGACGCGTTATGATCGTCAACGAGTGGCCAAGGAATCGCTTATCGAGAAGATCATCGCCACAGCCGTCGAAACCTCCGATGCATGCAAAATGCTCCTCGGTGTGCAGCTTGCCCACTTCCAGAGCGATCAGGAGACGTTGTCACTTGCAAGTGCTTCTTGGTGGAAGAGCTTTGAATCGATCGGGCCTGATGACCGCTGTGCGATCGAACTCTACGGTCACTTGATGGGCGGACGACGTGAGCAGGTTGAGGCGAGCTTCAGGCAATACCTTAAGGCCATTGGTCATGAGCCTTTGTTGTATGTATCGCTAGCCCGAGGCGGGGATCCTAAAGACATTCTCAGCGCGCGATCGCGTAGGCGAACATTGACGCATTTGCTCACTTGGCTCCCAAGGCAGGGTTTCTACCACTATGCTGCTCAATTGATTGCAACTGCAAGGCAGATGGAGACGCAGAATCACGTTGGCCACGGTGCAGTGACCGAGTTTGACGATCTGTTTCAGATTGCCTTCAAGTCCATGGTTCGATGTTTGGTTCGCAATGCCTATCTTTGGTCAGATAGCCCCAACGGAAAGAAAAGGGCCAAAAAGATCCGTGAGTGTCCCAGCGATACCGGCGAGAGTCCTTTAGGTGATTTGCGGACGATCGAACTCGATGAGCTAGTGGATCGAAACCTACCCGAGCCAACCCCTGAGCTCTTGGTACCTTTGCTCGAACAATTGACTGAAGGTTTGCTCGGGCATTGGCTTTCCCACTCCCGAACACTACGCTTGAGTGTTTTGGAGATGGTCGACAGTCCAAAAAGGTGGACACCTCTTTCCGAGTTCATCCAGAGGTATGGTCAGGGGATATTCACGCAGGTTTTTTTGAGCCTGCCTCATGTGCGAGCCATTTTGCACCAGGGTGTAGGTAATTGGCTTCAACAGGCCATGATTAATCGGGACAGCCCAGAGATCCAACCGCTCTTGGAGGCTATCGAATCTGGCGAAGTTGGTTTTGAGGATGCTCAAGATCGTTTGGCGATCGTATTTGAAGCAATCATCGATCACTACGCTGAGTACAAGGACTATAACACCACGACGACCCAGTCGGATCGGGGTGAAATGCTCTATATGTTTTTGGATTTCTTGCGTTTGAGAGTCCGATATGACCGCGTATGTTGGAATCTCAAACCGGTCTTTTGGGCGCATGAAGTGCTTGTGCATACCGGGTGCCAGCGCTCGGCGATCCAGTGGAGGAGAGCGCTTTCGGAACGCGTCAGCAGTGAAGCCGATGCCTATGTACAGAAGCTTGCGAAACTCCAAAAGACTTACGCGATGATGATGCCTTCGGTGGCCGATCGGCTCAATGAACGATTTTTAAAGCCGATGACGATCGATCGGATGCGGGCATTGATCCGGCCTGCGATGCGCCAACTCAGGAGTGCTGATGAGCATCAAAGCCGAGCCTTTGATTTGCTCGTCCAGGAACTTCACATGATGATGCGAGAACCCACGGGCGTTGGGCTCGAGGTTCCAGCTTGGTTGATGGTCCTGCAAGAAGAGGTAGATCGGGTGCTTGATCAGGAACATAACGCGATGCCGTCGAATCGTCTCGAACGGGCCATTCCTCTGGTAAGCTTGAGCTTAGAAGAGGTTCGATCGCAGTTGGTGTCCAATCAAACCATGGATCAGGCATTGCCTGGGCCGGAGACGGCCTAAAGGCTTTCGCCTCGACGCCAGTAGCCTTGGAACTTATGGAACATCTTGCGATCTTCTTCGGCTTCCATACCGGTGATTTTCACGTCCCAAAGATGGTTCAGATCATGCAGTCTTTCCACGAGAAGTTCCTGGTCACCGGACTGGAGTGCCTCGGAGATCAAATACCTGAATGCGTCTAGAGATTTGAAATTATCCGCTTTGGCTTTTCTAAAAAAATCGGATGCTAGTTCGGAATTACCAGCATCGGACTCCAGTCGACCCAATAGATCATGCATCAACGGATCTTTGGTTTGTGTGTAGAGTTTCGTCAGTGTGGCTCGAAGTTTATCTAGATCATACTGTCGAGACCGGTCTTTTCTGTTCTTGATCCACTGCTGGACGATTTGAAGATCTGTCTCCGAGGGTCCAGGGATCTGTTGGCGAAGCGGTTCGATCTGGCCTATGTCCTTCTCGGAGGCTTCGGTCCATACCATACAATACTGACTCAGTGGTTTCTTCACTTGCAAGTCGAACATGTCTTCAATTTGCGCGTTAGTACCTTGGCCGTTGACCGTAAGAACAACGTAACCAAAATGCCGGTCCGCAAAAAAATTCGTGTACATGTATCCTTGAAGTCTAGGATTGCTTCTGGACTCAGCGAATTTGGTTCTGAAGATGTTGTCGCAGTAGAGTTGGAACTTATCGAATCGAATCATCTTGGTCAAAGGCAATAGGAGTTCCTCGGAATCCAATAAGCTCGCTGGGGTAGCTGACTCACGGTAATACCGCATAAGGATTCCCGTATGGGAACCTTGGGTCGTAAAGCCAATCATCCTAAAGTCGTGAGAACCAGGAGTGATCCGTTGGGAATCTTCAAGAAATCCGATGATCAGCTCTTTTAGATCTTTCTGAATGTTGTCGAACGACTGTTTGATTCCGGATTGATTCGCGATGCGTCCTGCATAAACATCGGAACTCAGTTTTTCGTAGTCAAAAAGCCTTTCAAGTCGCTCGTACTCAGAGGCCGAAGCTCGCGTTGAAAACTCCTTAACAATTCTCGCAACGTCCTGCGATCCTGAAACCGACTCTGAACCTAGATTCCATCGATCGACCCTGCTCCATACCATGGAGTTGGCGGACGTCGAGGCGTTTTCTGGCTGCATCGGCTTGGCTGGTTGGGAAATCACAAGCCCGAGCGAATGCAGAGCGTTGGGAACCAATAGCCCAAGTGCGATGCACAAGGGGATCACCACCGGCGCTAGGAGCAACCATTTTGGCAGTGCCCTGATCCGCTCTACCAAAGAGAATGATTTGGTATTGAAATCGAGGGAAGTATGCTTGCCGAGCAATCCAGAGGATTCGCCCAAGGCTTGTGCCTCTGCCGGATCGAATTGCTCCTCAAAGAGAACCTTTCGAGTACAGTTAGGACATTCCATGCCCTTTTTGAGGACCGAAATCGGTGCTCGAATTTGCGTCCCGCAACTGCAAATACAGTTTCTGCGCACAATACGAAATCCCGTGAATATTCGCGAGCGAATCGAAACACTAGCCATTTGCAGATCTCCGGGAGAGGATCTTTCAACGTGATATAGGGGCAAGTCTAATTCACGAAAACGGCCTACCAAAATCAACATATCCCAAGATTTAAAAGTATCCAGAAAGATCGTGAGGGATTTAGCGATTTCAACAAAAAAACAGGTGCAAAAGAGTAATAACGGCCAGCGATCTCGGATTCGTGGGTTTTCAAATGAATTAGATCGCTAGAATCGGCCGAATCGGTCTTGTCGAAATCGAAGGACTTTAAGGAGATTGGATTGTGGAATTGCGACAGATTGGCATATCGATCTTTTATTTGCTTGTTTTGATGCTCAATGCGAGAGGAGAATTGGTGACGCTCTATGACGGAAACGGTCTACCTGCTTCACAGCCTTGGCTGACTTTTGCGGCCGACACACTCAATGGCTGGTCTCAATCGAATGTATCAGGGGGGGTTCGACTCTCGACAGATCTTGCGACACGATCCGGATATAGCAACTACAACCCTCTTCCAACGCCGACGCTAAAGAACGCCAACTTTCCGATTCTACGACGGGCGAACGGTTTTGAGTTATCCTTCCGCTCTGCTTTGCTCATGGAAAATCACTCGAATGCTAATCGCGCAGGCTACTCGGTGATTTTGTTAGCTGATGATCATCGGGGCATAGAACTAGGGTTTTGGCAGAGCGAGATTTGGGCCCAGAACATGGATTTTACCCATGGCGAAGGTGTTTCGATCGACACAACCGTGACAAGAGATTACCGCTTGGAAGTTTTCGAGGATCAATATCGTCTCCTTGAGGGAAACAACAGCCTGCTAGTTGGTACGTTACGAACCTACAGTAGTCCCGCGATACCTTACGGATTACCCAATTATGTTTTTCTAGGTGATAACACCACGAGTGCGTCGGCGACGATCGTACAAGGATCGATTCAATTACGTTCGGATTTGAGTTCAGTGCCTGAACCCTCTAGCATTCTTCTAACAAGTATGATTTGCCTCGCGGGCATCCTTCGTAGGGTTCACACAAAACGATAAGCCATCCTGATGATTCTTCTTTTGATTTGTATTTTGATTTCCGTGTTGGCTCTCTTGCCCGCAGCGATGTTCATCAAGAACCTTCGGGATTTCCAACCCGCTTGCAACGATCCATCGATGCTTCAGAGAGCTAGCCAAATTCCTCTGAGCGTTTTGATCCCTGCCCGAAATGAAGAATCAAGTATCACAGCAGTTCTCGATGCTCTCCTTGCAAGCACTCATGGGGAATTCGAGGTCTTGGTTCTCGACGATGCTTCGGAGGACAATACCGCATCGATTGTCGCTGAGAAATCGGCTCGACTTCCAAGGGTGCAGTTGCATCGCTCAGCAGGTTTGGCAGGAGGTTGGAATGGAAAGCAGAACGCATGTTGGCAACTGGCCCAACTGGCCAAGTACGACCGACTGCTATTCCTCGATGCCGATGTTCGTTTATCCAAAGATGCATTAACTCGGATCCTTGCCGAGCAGGAGTTTCGCCAGGCCCCTTTGGTCAGCGGGTTTCCTCTTCAAGAAACCGGTACGATCGCCGAGAAGATGCTCATTCCTATGATGCACTACATTCTCCTTGGTTTTTTGCCGATCGATCGGATGCGTAATTCCACAGAAGTGGGTTTCGCGGCCGGTTGTGGACAACTGTTTCTGGCGATGAAACCCCAGTACATGCAATCCGGCGGTCATCGCGCGATCGCTGCATCAAGGCACGATGGTATCAAACTACCTCGAGCGTTTCGTCAAGCTGGCTTCAAAACCGATATTTTCGATGCGACCGACATAGCGAAATGTCGTATGTACACAAACTTGCGTCAGGTTCAGCAGGGGTTGCTCAAGAATGCCACGGAGGGGATTGCCAATCCCAAGCTGATTGTACCTTTTACGGTGCTCTTGCTTGGAGGCTCGGTCGTGCCCGTGTGCTTGCTTGTATGGCAAACGATTAGTTGCTGGATGAATGGGACTTGGTCGGGACTGCCTTTGGTCAGCTTGATTCTCCTTGCGCTGGCCACCGTGATGGGATGGATTCCAAGGATTTTAGCCCAGCGAACATTTCGGCAGTCTCTTTTAGGTGCTCTGGCTCATCCGGTGAGCGTACTATGGTTCGTAGTGCTTCAGTGGAGAGCCCTCATTCGCAGTTTGTTACGGATCAAGACTCCTTGGCGGGGACGAATCTAGTGGTCTATCATTGTTTTTCTTAAGAAGCGGTCGGTTAGGTGTGGGAAAAAACGGCCCATGGTTACAAGGGCTTTGCCGCCGAAGCTCAGAATCATATCGCGTTTCGATCGTATCAGAGCCCTGCATGCAAGCTGCGCTACACGTTGCGGAGACATGCTTCCGAGAGATCGGGTTTTGCTATCTGGATGTGTGTCCAGGAGTGAATCAAAGAACTCTGAACGGGTCGTGCTAGGAGATAGCATCAGTACCTCGATCCCCAAACTTGCCAGCTCAACGCGGATGGATTCAGCCCAACCCCTAAGAGCGAACTTCGCGGCGCAGTACTCGCTTTTGTTGGGCACGGCTCGATGAGCCAGCACTGAACCTATGTTGAGTATCGCAGGCCGATTGCCTGCTTTGAGTAAACCGATGGATATTCGGGTTAGCTCTACGGGTGCGAAAAAATCAATCTCCATGACCCTTCGCAAACGATCCTCGCCGGCTTGCTCAAAGGGCCCAATGGCCCCGGCACCCGCGTTGTTGATAAGCACATCCAGGGCTCCCCAATGATCGTGGCACCAATTGGCCAAGAGTTGACGATGCATACTGGATGTTAAATCACCATCTAAGATATGCAGCTTTCCGGGGTGATGCCGCGTTTGTTCGATGAGTTGCTCTAAACGGTCTAATCGCCGAGCCGTCGCCAGAACGCACGCACCGCCGAGAGTGAGTTCTTTTGCCAGCGAGAAACCGATACCACTGGAGGCTCCAGTGAGCAAAACCCGCATACCGCTGAGTCTTCGTCTTGCCACACCCGATCCTCTATCGAGAAACTATCCTACCTTGGGCCTGGCCACGACATCCGCGATATCGTGGATCGATTCGGCTGGGACGAAGGTTGCGTTGTTGGGCAACCCCTGCTTGATCGGTTCTGGCAAGGAACCTGCAAGTACTCGCATGTCGACTCCATGTCCAGCGAGCTTCCCAGCACAACCTACACTCATCCGGCAATGCACGATGCAAAGTTCGTCTTGATAGTGTTTCGATAGAACTTCGGCATGCGTCGCAAGCCAAGCGATCGTCTTTCCATCGCTGACCGAGAGTCGAAGTTCCAATTCGACGAAGCTTGCCGTCAAAGAGTCGCTCACAGCCATCGCCAATTTTTGCAGGCCCAAGCCGTTTCTGGCCGAGATCGATATCGCGTTGGGATAGCGCTCTTGGACAAGCGAAATTCGATCTTCAGCACCTTGGCAATCGGCTTTGTTGAGCACTAACAGAGTATCCTTCTCCTGGATCCCGAGTTCCTTAAGAACTTTATAGACCGAGGAGATCTGTTGAAAGACCGAAGGGTTGCTCGCATCGGCAACATGCATTAGCAAATCGGCTTGACGCGCCTCTTCGAGCGTCGCTCGGAAACTAGCGATCAAGTGGTGAGGCAGATCACGGATAAACCCGACGGTGTCGCTAAGTAAAATCGGACCCCATCCAGGTAGCATCCACCGGCGCGTACGGGTGTCGAGGGTTGCAAAGAGTTTGTCAGCAGCTTCGACCCCAGCATCTGTAAGAATATTCATCAGAGTGCTTTTGCCTGCGTTGGTATATCCAACGAGCGAAACGCAGAACGTGCCATCGCGCGACGCGACCTCACGAGCCTTACGCTTCTCGACTTTCGATAAGTCGGTCTTAAGATCGTGGATTCGTTTCTCAGCCAACCGACGATCGACCTCGAGCTGTTTCTCCCCAGGCCCTCGCATCCCCACACCCATGGTCTGACGCGACAGGTGCGTCCACATACGCTTGAGTCTAGGAAGGGAGTACTCAAGCTGCGCAAGCTCGACTGCCAAACGAGCTTCATGTGTTCTTGCGTTGGTCGCAAAGATATCGAGGATCAGCTCGGATCGGTCGATGACTTTTGTGCTAAGGGCTTTCTCTAAATTCCGAGTTTGCGCTGGAGTTAGATCATTGTCAAAGAGGACTACATCGGCGTGGATATGTTCGACGAAACTCGCCAGTTCCTCGACCTTGCCTTTTCCCAAATAGGTCGATTGGTCTGGGTGCTCGCGTTTTTGAAAGATGGTTCCACAAACGTCGATTCCCGCCGTTTGTGCTAGTCCTTTAAGTTCGTCAAACGGATCGTCTGATACAAAGTCGTTTGGCAGAATCAATCGAGCCAGGATACCTTTTTCACTGGCGAGGCTTTGGGATCGGTCGTGCGTGCGCACTAGTTGTGGAAACTCCTGAATTTGATTTTGTTGATTTCTTGATTCGCTAGCGATCGGATCGCGGAAAACGACGCTCGCACTGCATGATTATACTCCGATAGCACCAACCCAGGCGCCACCGGATCAGATAGACGTCCGATTGCCAGGTTGCGTTCGCCGAAAAAAACTTTTCCTGCGTCAAAAAGGCCGTTTCGGTTCGAAAACGTCTCAAGAAGGATCACATCAACACAAGTCACGCTTTGGCTGGTGATCAGCCGTGATCGAGCAAGGGGGAAAAAAACACCCGTATTTATCCTTTCATGGGTGCTCTGTCCCCCTCGATTTATCGATCCTATAGACGATGGGGACAAATGGTTTTTCCGTTAGGGTTTTCCCAGGTCTGCAGGATCCAAGGCTGTAAGAAATCCTGATGAAAATGTCGTTTAAATTTGCTTGACTTTGCACTCTAGCTACTAATAATCCGATACACAGCAACCACGACAGCCTCCCCGGAGGCTTACAACTGACCTGGATTGATGAAGAGGTAAATTCCAAGATGAGTAACCTTTGCAAGAACGTTTTTGAAGCCATTCTCAAGTATGGACACGATGAGGATTTCGATCCAATCGCCGACGCAAAGTTTCTTCCAACGGATGCTCCTGCAGGCTCGCAGGAGAAGATCGATGTTCTTCGACGACGCGTCGAACTCGGCCAGCCACTATGGCACAATGATGACCGCGTCGATTACAGCGGATTGACCGGTGCCATCCGCCCACGTGAGTAATCCGAATTCGGCTATCGGAGCCAATCGAGAATTCTAAAATCGTCCTAGACCGGTGCCTTCCCAGGCGCCGGTCTTTTTCTATCCATAGACGGTCGATTTCGCCATCCAATCGAGGCCCCCAATTGAATTCTCAGACGAACCGAGATACCGAACTTTTCTTAGTTGAGGGAGAGTCGGCTGCTACGGCTGTTCATCGAGTCTGCAATCCAGAGTTTCAAGCGGTTCTGGCGATGCAAGGAAAGCCGATGAATGCATGGAAGGCTTCGGAGTCTAAAGTCACAAACAACGCGTTGTTTCAGGAGCTTATCAAGGTCATTGACGCAGGTTTCTCGGATCGATTTGAACTGAGCCAATGCCGATTCGACAAGATCATCTTGCTATTTGATCCTGATGCGGATGGAATCCATGGATGCTCGCTGATGCTTTGGTTCTTTTACCGTTGGATGCCAGGGTTGCTCGATGCAAGCCGCTTGTTTGTCGCAAGTCCACCGATATGTGAGTTGGTCGATCCGGTTGCGAAAAGGAGAAGCTATCCGAGACATCCAAAAGAGAGAGATCAAGTTCTTTTGGAATGGAAATCCAATCGATCCCAGGAGGTCAACGATAGGATTGAGAATCGTCCGTTCCGAGGGCTAGCAAGCCTGGGGCATGAACTCTTGTCAACAAGTTGTGTGAACCCTCAAACTAGGCTCCTGCGCAAACTGACGGTTCAAGACGCGCAGGCCTCATTGAGGGTGTTTGGATATGACGATCGATCCAAAACGATCTAATTTGGCGGGCTCGGACTAGGCGGGTAAAACACCCAAGGATCTTTTGGGATTTTTTGCCACCAGTTGGGAGACTCCTTTGCGATCGAAAGCAGATCCGATGCGCTCAGAGGGGTGTCGCTGTTTGTCAGGCTCAAAGACTGCGCAATCGAGCCTAGGATCTGCTGGGGCTTGAAGCCCTGAGCTCGAAACTCTGCAAGCCTTGTGTCACCATGACGCTTTGCGAGCCTTTTTCCATCGGGTCCCACAACCAGTGGAACGTGCATCCAACTCGGGCTTGGCCAATTCATAGCCGTATAGATCGCGAGTTGGCGGTAGGTACTATAGACCAGATCGTCACCTCGCAGAACCAGCGTGATCTCTTGTGCATGGTCGTCTACCGTGACTGCGAGCTGATACGCGGCAGGTCCGTAGTTGCGAGCGATGATAAAATCCCCTAGAAGTCTTTTCGCATCGAGCGATTGAGGTCCAAGTAGCTGGTCATGCCAAGTCATTAGACCTTGAGGCATACGGAATCGCCAAGCGTAACGCAGTCCTTGAGCATCGAGTCTCTCGGAGTCTTGTGCCGATCGATCGGTGCAATGGCCCGAATAGACTGCGCCATCGAGATAGGATTCGTGTGGTGCGGACGAGCAAGCTTCGATTTGCGTGCGGCTGCAGGTACAAGGATAAACCTGTTGCTTTTGCTTAAGCGTTTCAAGAACCTGTTGGTAGTCGCTATTGCGGAGGGACTGAAGTGGTGCGGTTGCATCCCAGTCGATCCCAAGCCACTTGAGGTCATCGATGGCTTGCTGGTTTGCCCAAGACTTTGTGCGCGGCGTATCAAGATCCTCGATTCTAAGGAGGAGTTCACCTCCATGGCAACGTGTATAGAGCCAGCATATCAAGAAGGTTCTGGCGTTACCAAGATGTTGCGCTCCGGTTGGAGAAGGTGCCAGTCGACTTCGCAGAATCCTTCCTGAAGCAACACTGACGGTCACTGCTCTTCGTCATCCTTATTGATCTTTGGCATAAGTTGCCGGTCATGTTCGATCGGGCCAAGTGGAGCGGTTTTCGCGTGCATCAAAACCAATGTGGCAGAGCGTGTCTGAGCGGTCGTCGGTGCGATCTGGAGTTTTGAAAGAGGAGAGTCGGTCCACCCCATCGCGATCCATTCGCCATGCTGAATCGGATAGCTCTTGAAGATGAGCTTAAGGTTTTGCTCCAAAGCGAGTTTATCAAAGTCTTGACCAGATTTTCCTTCGGTCGGAAGTCGGATATCCCAATTGAGATCTGAATCCATAGGTTGATCGAGGGTTCCTTTTTTTTGTTCACCAGGCTCAAGTGTTCCGACGATTGCTCGCAATTTTGCTCCTGAGTCATCGGATCCTTCGAGAATGACATCCCGGATGATGGATTGGCTGTCGTTGGTGACTTGGAAGCTCTTGGCGTCTTGGTCGATCGTCCAGGAGATTGCACCCGTTAGCGAAACAACTTCTTCGGATTGAACCAATCCGATGGTGTTCGAAAGGACGGGAAAAGACTGAAAGCCTGTTCCTTTTTCGTCGGCAATTTTATAAGGGAGCAGGCCTCCGGCTGACAAAAGGCTACGTTGTCGCGGCTGGGGCATTGGGCAGACGATTCCCTCTCCCTCGGGATAAACGATCTGGTAGTTGGTCGTCAGCGAGCTGTACAGGGCATGGTGTGAGGAGAGGAGGCCCCGGGGGTAGCGATTGTGGAGTTCGATGAACTGCAAGGATGTTTGGCTGCGGGAGAATCCAACGTCGAGTTGAACTGCTCTTGCGATAACAAATACGCCGGCGATTGCGATAAACGGGGCGGCAAGCCAAGCCAATTCGAGCCTGCCTAGGAGTCGAAAGACCAACCAATTCATCGGCACTAGTACGATCAGATATCCCAGCAACCACTTGAGGATTGTGCTGAGGTTTGGGACGTTGATGCCCGATAGCTTTTTGAGGTAATTGCTCGATGAGTTGGTGACTAAGGATTCCGAGTTCCAGGCTCCATAGCTTGAAGCCTTGCTCGATTGATTAACCAAGCTTTCCTTCGGGGCTGACGATGTGCTAGCTACTAAATCTCTGGCCCATAAACGAAGCCTTGTCGTGAGCTTAGGATCGGTTTCACGACCCGAGCTTGATTCATCATAGACCAGTTGGAATTCCGGTTCGAGGTTCACGCGTCTGGCGGGTTTTCGGAGGATTGCATTCTGGATCAGGGCAGAATAGCTGGGCCAATTGACCAAGGCTGTATGGTTCATCGGGAAGCTTGTCATGACAATCCGCCCTTGTCCCACGAGTCGCTCTGCGACCAATCCTTCCAGATCAGTGATCCAGGAGCTATCTTCGGCCAGTTGGCCTTGGAGGATTGAGATCGACTCGCTGGGCTTCAATGCAATCGCATCCTTGGAAGGTGTTTTCGCATAACGTATGCGCCACGAGTTAGTATCGTTGAGTTTATCGATTTGATCTTGCGTTAGAGTTGTCGAAGAAGTCTGCTGGATCGGTGCGTAGGTTTTGAGAATGGACGACTCGATACCTGCGATTGCATCTGGGCCGTTGATGATGATGGTTCCCCCAAAATAAAGCCAATCTAGAATCGCTTCTTGGTGATCCACAGGGAGAATGTTCAACGAGACATCGTTGATCACCATGTGCGAGATGCTCGTCATGGTCATGAGTTGATTTGGGATCGATTGGCCCAAGTCCTCTTCTGCGATATCGATCACACGATGGGGAGCAATTCGAGTGCTTTCATCGTTTATTGCTTGAGGCCAAACGATGCAATCGAGCCCCCTCCAGAAGATATGTTGTGGGGTGTTTCGGCTCAGTACGAGCATGTCGTATTGATAGTCTTTAAGGGGCCGGAGCAAAAATTCCTCGTCAATCACAGAAGCGCCTAACCCTCTTTGGGAATAACGCATAAAGATCGATAGTTTATTGCTCTTGCCTGTGGTGTTTGTCGGTTCCATGGACTCGAAAGGCCAATCGGTTTGCAGAAGCCTTAATTCGACGGTCTTTTCTTGACCTTTGGCTAGTGAGATATCTCGGTTGAACTGAAGGGGAATCCCGAGATTGCGAACTGTCGTTGGATTCGAATTTCCGTCGATTTGGTAGAGAGTCGCCGTGAGCGATTCATCGTTTTGGTTCGCTTTGAGCTTCTGCCTGGTTTGGTACCAGTGTCCTGGTTTGACCGAGTTGCCGACGATCTCTTTTGAGTAAGGAAGCGTTCGGAGTTCATCTGAGACGAGTCGAGATTTCTTTTTCTCTGGAGCTTGTTGAGTTTGGTTGTTTCTCGAACATCCTCGACAACCGCTTACCAAGACCAACAGCATCAGGAGCCAAGCAAGTTTGTGCAACTGCTGGATGAAATTATACATAATGAACGTGCTCCGTTAGATCGGTTAGTTCCCGAACATGCAGCCTCGTGCGCATTGAGATCGGCCGCAGGTTCCAGAGTCGAGGTTCTTGACCAAGAGCTCCGATTCACATGTGCATTCTTGGCAGCGATATTCGTACAGAGGCATAGCAAAGATCCTTAGAGCATGGAGTAGTAATCAGCCGATCCACCACATTGCAAAAGCCAATGCCAGGGCGATGGCACCTAAGAATGTCAACGTCCAGAGTCCCGAGGCAACGGCTTGTTTGAGTACCAGATCCATTCGTTCATGACGCGTGGCTGCCATGACCAAACTCACGGCAACAAGAACTGGGATCGACCACAAGAGGTAGACCAAGGAAATAGCCATGATGAAAAAACTCCTGGTCGAATTTTAGTTGCGATTGCTGGGCTTGGCCCCTGTTGCAGTTAAAACAGATTCCAAATCGACCCTGCGGGCATCGCCCCACAATCCTTCAAGGTCATAGTATTGACGATGCTCTTGGTCGAACAGATGGACGATGATTCCACCGTAGTCGATCGCAATCCATTGGCTCTCGTCATAACCAGACATCGTGATGCGAGTCTCGCCTCGTTGTTTTAATTCTCGGTCGATCTCTTCGGCAATCGCATGTAGCTGTCGACGTGATGTGCCAGTGACGATTAGAAAGCAATCGAAGATACTTGTCTGTTGGGATAAATCCAAAAGCACAATATCTTGGCCCTTGTTCTCGGCAGCAATACGCGCAGCGACCTTGGCCGATTCAATGCTGTCGGCAACTGTTTGTGCGTTGTTGGCTAATGTGGTCGGATCGGAGTTGACTGTGCTCATGCGCAAGTGGGCTATCTGTAAGTGCGGGCGAAGGTTGATGAAGAATCAGCGAGACGTATTCTAAGCCCAATTGCTCAGATTGTCACGACTTAAGTTTGCGTTGCCGCTCAAGGAATGCATCGTAGTCAGCCCGGGTGTCGATACCACGAACCGCGTGTGATACGATCCCGACAGCAATCGGGTAGCCAGCCTGCAAAAAACGCAATTGTTCAAGTTTTTCGATCCGTTCGAGTGGACTCTCAGGAAGCTTATCCAAAGCCAACAAGAACTCTCGTCTGTAAGCATAGATGCCCAGGTGCTGCAGAAATGCATCGGAAAGATTCGATTCGTCGCGTGGATAAGGGATCACAGAGCGACTGAAGTACAAAGCCATTCCGTCATGGGATCGCACGACCTTGACACACGAAGGATCCTCAATGTCTTTGCGGCTACGAAGCGGTGTGGCGAGGGTCGCAATCATCGCCCTAGGTTCCCTCGCAAGTATCTCAATGAGCTTATCGATCGACTCCCCTGAGATCTCAGGTTCATCGCCTTGGACATTCACAAAAATTTCCACATCTGGACGACTTCGTGCAACCTCGGCAACGCGATCTGTACCACTTGCAGCAAGAGGATTGGTCATAACCCAATCTGCCCGAATCTGCTGTGCGACTTGAGCCAACCTCTGATGGTCGACGGCCAAGGTCACACCTTGAGCCAGACGGCTTTTGTTGGCCGCTTCAAAAGTATGAGCGATCAAGGGTTGGCCGGACTCAGAGAGAAGGAGTTTCTCAGGGAGTCGTGTTGATGCCAAACGAGCGGGAATGACAATCCTTGCACGAACCCCTTGGAGGCATTTATCCGAAGGGTTGTTTGGAAATTCGCCCGAAAAGTTACTCTGCATCGACCTACCTTAATGAAGCTAGTGGGTAGGTTGCTACAGACGATAAGAGGCTCCGGTGGGAGTTGAACCCACGCATGGCGGATTTGCAATCCGCTGCCTTAGCCACTTGGCTACGGAGCCTGATGAGATTTAGGGTTGTAGTGAAATTCATGACTTTGGTCAACACGAATCCGATAATCACGCAAGGACCGCTTAAGAACAAGGATAGCCAGCGTTAGCAAACGTTAGCAAACAAACGTTGGCAAACATCAGCAAACAGCGTACCATTTTTTTCTTTTTTGGAAAACAACCCTGCCCGAGCGATGGGCGCAGGGGTAAAATTCAGGCGAATCGGTCGCTCGGACGCTCCCGATGCACCTTCCACTTTCCCTGAC
>JBJSXX010000034.1:0-12375 GCA_046086605.1 Pirellula sp.
GATGTGCACTTGATTTAAAACGGTGGACGGCACAGCGGAGTGTGCCTACTACTATGAGAAGGTGTGCATAAGCGGGGGCTGTCCCCGTGATGAACAAGGCTTGAGACTAGAGGTGTGAGGCTAGAGGGTTCATCGACCGTAGCACGGAACTTCGGCCCGGGCGTTTCCTTTGATGCTAAATGCGAGACGGGTCAGAGCCCCGTCCTACGCTCAAGCACAAGGTAGCAAGCACATTCCGCTGTGCTGTCCGCCAGGGCTTGATGTGCACTTGATTTAAAACGGTGGACGGCACAGCGGAGTGTGCCTACTACTATGAGAAGGTGTGCATAAGCGGGGGCTGTCCCCGTTGAGTTATCCCCATGGTACCTAGTAGATTTGCCCCTGAGCAACTTCCCAATCAATCGTGCTCTGCAACTCTGCTGAGATTTTTGAAATCGTCGATCTATTCCGGGTAGCTATTCAACATGGCTCGGGCTCGTTCATCGTGGCATTTCTACTATGCACCAGGGGGAGGGGTACCAGGGGGTAGGACCTCAGCCTCGTAGCCTGCGATGCAACATCTGATGTAAGCCTTCGAACCTATGGCTGGAGAGCCACCGATGGCTCTTTGTTAGGAGACGACGAGAAGTGGACTTCGCCGATCTTGAAGCGCCCGGATGATAGCCGGGTGTGATAGCGCTAGGTACTGAATTTATTAAGGATTACCTGACCGGCGAGGTCGCATTTTGTTTGGTCCTCTAAGTTTGATTCAGTAAAATTGCGTTGCAAATCTTTCAGCGCCCGGCTAGGCTCCGGAGCGTGCAAGTTGCATTGTAGTTTGATGCTTGGCACATGGCTGATAGTGAATCCTAAAGGGAATAGTTTTCAGCCATTCAGAGAGTAATAATCACTTTTTTGGGAATTAATCATGATTAAACTGACAAGGAATCTAGCACGTCTTGCGTGCTTAGCTGTGGCAACAGTGGCAGTGATGGGCTTTGCACCATCGGCGAATGCGGAGACTACAATTTATTCTAGCACTGGCGAAGAGTTGGCAACTGGCGAAGTAGTAGTGTGTTTGCCTGGTGATGCAAATTGTGCACAGGTCCAACCCCCGACTTGTCAAGCCCCTAATAAAGATCCTAAGGCCTGTACGGGTTGCAAATACCAGCAGCAATGTCTTACATGCTGCCAGGATTTTTCCTCACCTAACAAACCAGCACTTAGTTGCATTCAGCAGTGCAACATGCCCCCGGCGAAGGGCGACTCTGCAGGGTGCTTTTACCCTAAACAAGGAGACGGGAATCCAGGGCTTTTTTGCCGGGACACTTGCGAGGAGGGCAGAGACTGTGCGTACTGCTGTATATCCTACGAGGATCCGAGCATTGAGCAGGGATGCCTCGCGGCCTGTGGTAACAGATGGACGAAGTTTGATCCGGACTTTGTAATTGTTGTCGATTAGGCCCAAGCGCAGCTAGCTTTCGCGAGTGATCAAAAAAGACTTGAGGTAGTGTTTTTATGAGTAACCTTAAAGTGCAGTCGACTTTTGGCAAGCTTGCGATGCTAGCTACCTTTGGAGCGGGGTGTTCAGCTAAGCTGCCTCCGCTCCCAGAAGATAGCTCATCGACAGGAAGCGCAGCAGCCCGTGATGCGTTTGAGCCTTCAATCTCTAATCTTTCAGTGCAGGATTTGCTGGACAATCCAACCTTAGCGCCACACGTCACTTGGCTTTGGGATGTAGTGCGGGAACGCCCAGGTTGTTTAGGTAGCGAAACGCTGGAAAGGGGCTTAGAGGGAGCGCTGTACCGGGAGTTCTTGACTCCTGGTACCACACAACCTTCGCTCATCCTTCGAGGTATGGTCTCCTCCCTCACTGACGCGGGAGCTTCAAGGGAAGATGCGCTTAATACTGTTGATACAGCAATTGCCCTTGGGCTCTTTACGTTCGAACAGCTGCAGGAGGCGTTGCTGTTTATGGAGCAGCTCCGTTCTGAGTCGCTAGCCAATAAGAGTGTCGACTCTAAGACTGCGTCTCGCCGTGTCGGTTCGCGGGAGGGAGAAGATCCGTCATCAGATGGCGAGGCTTCCGGTTCTCAGCAGCAAGTAGATTCTGCGGCGCCGCAACTCCCTCTTGGCGGTTACTGCACCGAGTGGCTCAGCTCCGGAGGGGATCCGCTGAACTATGATTGCTTGGCGTTCAAGAATGTTAGTGGGCCGGGGATCAAACTTTTCATGATCGATGGCAAGAACTTTATTTCACCTCTGTATCAATTTCATATCCTTCGAGGGAGGCAGGGAATAGATCTTCCACCACGACATATCAGCGTAAGTGGGGCACGTGAGATCTGGAGCCCACGAGAGCCGGGCTCTCTCATTTCCTCGGAAGAATTTCTTGTTGAGGAGTTGGTTGTAGGTAAAAAGTTTCGTTTCATTGTCTTGCCGATAACTCTAGCTTCGGTGCAGAACAGGGTCGAGGAAACCTTTATTTCTAGGGTAAGTTTTACTATACGAGAGCAGGTTGAGGGGCTTCCTCTAAGTTCTTTCAGTGGCGAATCGTGGGCTAAACTCGATCCAATTCAGATGCAGAGAGGTTACACAGGGTTTAAAGTTACGGCCTTGGGGCCAAATGGTCAGGAACTCTCTTATCCTATGGCCGCTCACCCGAGGGTTCTCGGAGCATTTGGAGAGGTTATTGTATCCAAAGAGAATCTTCAGAAACACTCAGAAACTCTTCGGGAGCAGCGTCAGCGCACCAACAGCCTCATCGGCTCTCAGCTAACCAAGCTCGAGATGGCGCACACACCTGAGGCGAAGGGGGCGACATCCCTCGATATCCCGCAAACAGGCCGTGCTGTCGTGATTGCCGGTGCTTCGTGGTGCGGTCCATGCAGAGCACTGGATCCGCTCGTGAAAGATTATTCAGAGCACCTTGCAGCGATCGGTTCGACTACCAAGGTCTACAAGGTATCGATCGAAGATAACAGGGTCCAAGATGGCACGGTATCAGATCCACTTTTTACAGAGGAGTTCCCAAGTGGAGTGCTTTCTAGCCAGCAGCAAAAGGACCTCAGTATCTCCAGTGTTCCCCGTTTTTTTATTGTTGAGGACGGCAAGATCGTAAAGCAGGGAATACTCTCGGCCGAGGAGTTGCGTGACCTTATGAGTAGCGAGAAGTAAAGCCTCGTCAGCAGAATTAAGTTGTGCATACGCGGGGTCTGTCCCCGTGATGAACCAGGCTTGAGGCTAGAGGCGTGAGGGCTCATCGACCGTAGAACGGGACTTCGGCCCGGGCGTTTCCTTTGATGCTAAATGCCAGACGGGTCAGAGCCCCGTCCTACGCTCAAGCACAAGGTAGCAGGCACATTCCGCTTTGCTGTCCCTAGGTTTTTGATGCTCGATAAGGTGACAATCTCAATCACTTCCGGTATTTTAGATAACAGTTTGTTCGCCAGAAGATCCGTATGTGATTTCGAGGCACCGCAAGCGATCTGGCAGGGGCATTCACTTACAATCCCATGAAGCAACGCCAAATGACGTTACGTACGAGATTCCTAGGCTTGATCGCTATCGCACTTGTTTCGCTTGGGTTTTGGTCTCGTGCCAACAACGCAGTCTCCGACGAGCTGTTGCCTGAACACTCAAGAGTTTCGGTCACGACCAACCAAGGGGAACGTCAATACGTTATCCATATCCCTAAATCCTGTGAAAACAAAACACCATCACCGATGGTAATCATGCTGCACGGGTTTGGTGGCACGGCGCTGAGCGCCGCGAAAGAAACAGGTTGGTCTCTGAAGGCGGATCGCGAAGCATTCGTGATCGTTTACCCAGAAGCAAGCAGACCAGATCCATTGAAGCCTCAGAGCTTCAGGTTGAATCCACAATCTTGGAACGACGGATCAGGGCGATTTCACGCCGCAGAAAAAGACGTCGACGATGTAGCTTTTATCGATGCAATGATTGACGAAATCCTCAATGCTCACCCGATCGACCTTCGAAGAATTTACGTGACGGGTTTCTCAAACGGCGCTTCCATGACATTTCGGCTTGGTGCACATCTATCCAACCGATTTGCAGCCATTGCCCCTGTCTCAGGCACATGCTGGATCGAATCGCCCCAACCATCAAGCGGTCTGTCGGTATGTTATGTCACTGGTACATCCGATTCCCTTAATCCTATCGATGGCGGTTATCCAAAGCTCGCTCTTGGTGGTAAAGACCAGGGTGGGAAGTCGAAACCGCCAGTTCAGCTCTTCCTTGATCAATGGGTAATGGCCCTCAAATGCTTTCCCGAACCTATCATGGACAAAACTTCAAACGGAGTCCGAAAAAGACTCTACCAAAGCGAATCGGGAAAGCCTGAACTTGCATACGTCACTGTAGATGGACTTGGTCACCATTGGCCCGGTGGCTCTAGTCAAGCTCCCAGTCTCCTAGTCGGCAAGCCTAGCGACAAGCTGAAGGCCACGGATGCGATTTGGGAGTTTTTCAAATCGCACCCAAAATAATCAGACGCTCGCAATCTAAAAATCACTGGGCAGGTGGCTGACCCACTTTAGTAGCTTCATTTGCCACCAACTCATCGACGAACGTCTTCAACTGTTCGAAGAAGGTTGCGTAATCTCTTGAACTCTCTTTTGAAGCATTCGCTTGCCCACACGAGACTATCTGCGATACCGGTGGCGCAGTCTTTACAAACTCAAAAAACCTACCTCTGAAATCAGAGATCTTGGATACGCTTTGAGGTCGATACGCGGTGACTCGATCAAGGTCATCAAAGTAGTTTCCCAAAGACCAGTAGACTTGCTTGGCCACCCATTCGTTACCCATCAAAGCTTGTCGATCCTGTAGAAACGCGACCAACCATGCGTCTGCTTGTTGCTGATCCAAAGGCGAGCAAGCAACTTCCATCAGATGCTCCTTAGCACTCGACCGCTGTTGCTTAAACTCCGAGAACGACTTTTGTATTTCCAAAGTCGATCCAAAAGGGGTCTTGTTCAGATCCAGGTCCAAACGTTGCTGAAAGACTTGAATCGGAGCTAAGCCTGGATGACTAAGGTTGCTTAAAGCGGTTCTCGTCCACATAAGCCCCATGGGCCTTCCGGGAACACGTCCCTCAAGACCTGTGGCGCCACGAACCTGCTTGTACAACGTTTGATGGCATCCCACGCAATCGTAGACACCATAATCGCCAAACAATTGCTTGTTCTGCGAATTGTAGTGCATGAGATCTTGGCTCATTAGACTCGCCATGACTTGTCCAACCCGCGACTGTTGGGCTTTTCGGAAATGACCTTGGATGTGCGCATCCAAATCCCCTGCAGCACTATCTTGAGTTTCCTTAAAATGCTTTCGTAGGTACTCAACGCGAGGGTCATTTTGGCTTGACGATGCCTTGGTCCACTTTTCCGACTTGGTATTGAGTTCCATCCAATGCTTCTTGCAAGTCTCGTCTAGAAACTTCGCTAGATCAAAAGGAGGCAAGGGTGGGTGTCCGGCGGCATACATCTCGTGGGTGACGACTTTGGACTCCGATGGCTCACCCAAGTGGCAACTCAAACAAACTCTGGCGGCGATTGCACTGTTCTCGAGATCCGCAAACCCCTTGCCCATCTTTGTTCGAGGTTCGTAAGTAATCCATTCTGGGGCAATGTGCTCGAAAACATACTTAACGCCCCGACCGTGGCAAGCTTCGCAACCGATCGAACCGCTGGAAATCGCGGATCGGTCTGCAACGAATTCACTCCAAGGTCGACCTAGCTCCAATGCACTCGGCTCAAGAGGGTTCCTTTTGCTATCGACCAGGATACCCGCATGGCAGGTCAAGCAGTTATCGAGAAAAACAGAGTCCACTTCTTTATCATTGACTTTGTCGAGATCCAATTTCGACCATGGCGAGTCCTGGTTTGCTGAATTTTGACTTTTTAACTTTTGGAGGATCTTTTGGAAGTCATCCGATAGTTGCCCATCCTTTTTCCATACTTTATCTACGGCTCTCGCGTGGACGTCGCTTTGGCGTTCCTCAGGCGGTATACCATTCTCTTGACCAAGGAACACACTCGCTTGCATGAGCCCAATGGATCGATCTCCAGTCAGAGCATTGGCGTTGGAGTGGCAAAACACGCAACTTAAATCTACCGTCGCACTGGTTGCTCCCGAAACTGACTCCCGTTCCGCTGGAGCTTGAAAGCCTTGAGCCTCGACACAACCGATTGCCCAACCGATGGCGAACAGATAGAGCGAAGATCGGTTTATCAATTTAGTCTTTAGGGTATTGGTCATGGTGTCGTCTGAGCCAAGTGGAGTTCCCAGTTTTGGAACCTAATCGACGCTTATTGAGGGCCGAGGGAGTCAAGGATTTGGGATCCATCCGACTTCCAAGAGTTCAATTGTAATTCAGCTTGTCTCTCCGAGGGCCCCTTGGGAAACAGAAAACCAGGGGACTGGGTTGATTCAGGAAAAATTAGCCTTGTTCGCATCCTTTCTAGGGAACCTCCATCGCCGGATGCCGGTAGGCAGGATTGGTGGGCCAAGTAGGCTAACGCCGATTGTTCCCAATTGAGTGTTTCGAAGGCAGACTGCCATTTGAGCCGAACTAAGCTTCGCTGTTGCTCCAGGGACCAACGTGCAAACTGCTGCTGTGTACCCGTTAAGCTGTTTGTACCCGCAGCCTGGTTCAGTTCGGCTCGTTTGTTTTTGATCAACTCGCCTAAGTACTTTGGGTTCGCATCGAGGTTTATTCCGCGTGAGCCCGCTTGCTCAATTGCTTCGATCAACCTGTTGGTGGCTTGTTGATCAAATCCAAGAACACTGTCTGCGGTCTGGAGTCCTTCCAAATTCCACAACCTAACGGTCGCTTGCCCGAGTCTGGTATTTCGAGCGATTTGAGATTGTTCCTGGAGCTGGGCAAGTGTTTTGCCTGTTATGTTTTGGTGGCAGGAGGTGCATTGGTAATTTGAGAATTCCGGCCAAGTTGAATCAGGATGCGTCTTTTGGATCCTTGAATTGAGCAACTCTAATTCCGAATCTGCTTTGGTGACCTGCCCTATCAGCCAACGCTGTAGTGATTGCTGATTAGGGTCGGTTGTATTCTCTCGCCAGTGTTTCGGATATGCTTTCAGGTAGGTACCGTAGTCGAAGTACAGGGCAGGATGACCTGCGGCGATGATATCGTGGTTCATGTCTCGATCGGGGCCACCGACATGGCATAAAGTACAAGCTTTCGCTCGGGTGAATTCCGATTGAGTGTTGACCAATCCAAGCCTTGAGATCGAATCGCTCACGCTGAAAGATCCTTGGTAGTGTGAATCTCTCCAGAGTTCGGATGGGCCGTGACAAGCTTCGCATCCAACACCTTCGGCCAAACTAGGCGAAATACCATCGGGCTGGAGTTCGTTGGTGGTGTTATGGCAAGCCAAGCAATTTTGATAGGCGGGTTTGTTGACGATTGCCCCGTTGACCAAGATGTTCAGACGCTTGAGGATATCGACCGATCGTTCCGAGTTGAGTGTTCTCCAGGATCTAGCGTGAGGGTCACTCTCGAGCCACAAAGGGTATTCCGAGCCCCGCACTGCCTCGGTTGAGGAAACACCTGCTGCTGGCCCACCATGACAGGCCGAGGCCGAGCAGGATGGTGCTCCGAGCGCCTGGTTAGGTTGTTTTGAGGAACGGGAAATGTCGTAGACTAACGGTTCGATGCCCCAGGATCCTGATACGGATTGAGCAACGCCAGTGTTTTGAAACCCCTTGGACTCCAATGTGCTAGCTGTAACCCCAAATATCCAAAACCACACCACCAGTAGTGACTTACCTTGAAAGGATGAGTTAGGATCAAGAGTCATGGGACTACCAGCCGCTAGATTGCCACCATTAGGATCAAAATGGAGATTATCTCGAAGATACCCGAGAGCCTTAAGGTTTAGACCCACCGTCTTTCGATTATACTGTGCCGTCATAGGCTACGCGCGTAGCGCACACCCCGGAACGCTATCGGCCCAGGTTCTTTCAGCGAGTTAATCAATCATGCTAATGAGTCTCGAACTTACTAAGGATGGAGCGGTTGTAGGGGATGTTCAGACCAATGAATACATCGAATTAGGCCGAAGAGATAAGACAGATGTTGGTGGAGAGGTACCTTTTCTGACTCGCAGCGAGGGTAAAGCACGTTGGGTGGTGGCCGATACGGGAGGAGCAAATAAGGTTCCAAGGAAGGTTTGCGGAATCGATCCGGTTGGGTCTGGAATTGTGAAGATTTCAAACATTCACTCAGTCAACAAAGAACTATGGGTTACGGAGGGGGAGACTAAGATTCGGATTTTGCCAGGTGATGCGGTCGAGCGATCTTTACCGGTCGCGCTGCTATTACCGGAGGGGATCGCCGTTGCGATCGAATTGATCGAGAGTTCGGAGTTGATCTCCGAGAGCCAGGGTATGCACTCTGAGTTTGACGATCAGCTCAAATCGATCTTGGGAAGTGCGGTCAGTACTGGCAGTTTTACAAGTGGGTCAAGTTTTTCCTCTCAGAGTTCCATGGGGTCATCCCACACGGTGTTTTCTCAGGAATGGGAAGGGTCTGGAGAGAACAGTCGCTTATTCTTGCAAGCCATGCGACAGATCATTCCTGCATTGCAAGAACCGATCAATTCGCCGAAGTATTTTCATGGTATTGCGCAAGCGGTCATGCGAGTGATGGATATGGATCGCGTGCAAATCATCACGCGGCAATCAGGTAATTGGGTCTATGATGATAAGAATCTTTTTTTGAAGACTCCAAACTCCGAAGCCGAACTGCCGTCGAGGAAATTGCTGGATAAAGTTTTGGCAACAGGGAGGCTTGCCACCTATCCGGATGACGGCCCAGATGAAGCCTCCGCGAGTTTGATGGAGATGCAGACAGCAATCGCAAGTCCTCTGTTTGATCCAACGAGCAAGAGTAGCGAGTTGATGGGAGTCTTGTACGCAGACAGAAGCTGGCGAATGGGCTCTCGTAGAAATGCAACGATTACAAGCGATGAAAAAGAGTTCATTGGGATTCTGACCGTAGCGACCGCATATCGTCTTGAGAATGTCAAGAAAGAGCGCGAGCTGACGACTTATCAGCAATTTTTCTCTCAGAAGGTAATCGACAATCTGCTCGACAAAGGGGACGCCTTCCTCGATGGCAAGGATACGGAGGTAAGCGTTTTGTTTTGCGATATCCGAGGTTTCAGCAAGGCGACCGATTCCATGGCGGCAAATGCTGCGATGCAATGGCTCAGCGATACCCTAAGCGAACTTTCAGAGGTGGTCCTCCAGGCAGACGGAGTGCTAGTTGATTACGTTGGAGACGAGTTGTTCGCAATGTGGGGGGCACCTGAGGAAGATCCGTCTCACGGCTATAGCGCCATAAGAGCGGCGTTGGAAATGATGAAACTAAAGCGAATGCTCAACGAGAGATATAAAGATAAGATCACATTTAAAATCGATTTTGGGATCGGACTCAACACCGGAAAAGCTCGCGTTGGGAACACCGGATCGAGACAGAAATTCAAGTATGGACCGATGGGAAGAACCGTCAACCTAGGTAGCCGCATCCAAGGGCTTACCAAACAGTGGAAGGTATCGACATTGATGGCCGATACAACGGCCGAGTGCGTACCACCCGATACCCCCAAGCGTCGATTGTGCAGAGCCAAAGTGGTGGGCCTCGATGGAGATGTCAATCTTTATCAACTCATGAGCGAGGAGGAGGCTGACAAAGATCTCATTACCAAATACGAGGAGGGTCTTTCGATGTTTGAGAACGAAAATCAAATCCGCCAAGCCGCAAGGCTTTTTGGGGAGTTGGTGCAACGATATCCCGACGACGGTCCATCGCTGATCATGCTAGAGCGTTCCGTCAGGCAATTGGTGCATCCGGTAAAGGACTTTTCGCCTGTTTGGGAAGCATCTAGCAAATAATTCACCGTTACCACTTGAGTGGCCTTTGCAGCCTGAAAAATTTGACTTTTCGTTGCTTATTGTCTAACCTAACGCCCGACCTTGTCCCACACTTGCCTAGACATGTTTGATATGACTTCATTGTGAAGGGTATTTGCCGTGCTTCTTGTCCGTAAAATGCACCTTCACTATGGCCCGATCGCGTTAGCAACTTTACTTATCGTTGTCGGTACAGTTTGGCAATTTTGGACCGGGCCCAAGGATCAGTCTGTTTCGGGTAGTTCCCTACCGGGACTCGTAGTTGGAAGCATCGCTGCTGGGATTATTCTTTTCGAGTTGCTCCTTTGGCCTCGAAAGCGACTGAGAAAGTACAAACTCGGCCGGACCAAGTTTTGGGTCGCTTACCACCTATGGCTGGGGCTGGCTTGTGGGCCTCTGGCTTTTATCCATTCGGGTTTTCGTTTTGGCGGAACCTTCAGCACGATCCTGATGATTCTGCTTATGCTTGTCCTTGGTAGCGGTATCTTTGGTTGGATCATGCAGATGGTGATCCCTCGTTGGATGCTCGGCAATCTACCTCAAGAAACCATCCCGAGCCAAATCGATGATGTCTCGTTACTGAGCGCACTCGAAAGCCGGCAGATGCTCACTGTGGCCTTAGGCGGCAAGCCACCCAACACTGGCAAACTCGTTGTTCTAGAGGATCAGTTGGCGACCTTAAAGACAGGTGGATCGTTGCCATCGATGCAGTTATCCGAACAAGTTGCTCCGATGCTCAACAAGAGCAAAGCTGTGATCGTCGGTGCCATGCAACGGAGAGATCCGCAGCGTGTGAGCATCTCGAAGGATCTAGCGGACGATTTGACACCTGCAGACCGTTCAGAGATATGGAAGCAGTACACGTTGGTGATCGAGCCCTTCTTGCTCAGGAACATCGTCTCCGGAAATTCGCAGGACTTGAAGCGTTCTCCGATCAGGACGCTTCAGAAGACGCAAGACTGGTTTAAAAACCTTCAGGAGTCTTGTTCGGCTTCGGCAGGTCCTATCCTAGATACGCTGCAGGGAACTGTCGAGCAGCGATTGCAATTTGATGCTCAGAGAATGGCGCATGCTTGGTTGCACCGCTGGATCGCATTCCATGCAGGCATCAGCGTGACCCTCGGCGTGCTATTGATCGTTCATATCATTCAGTCTCTACGCTACATGTAAGCATAGAATCATCAGGAACAAAACGATGGCGATCACTGGCAAGCAGCGTTCAAGACGAATCGACAGAAACTACACGGCGGTTGTTGATCCTTCGATCCGGTGGAAAAGATGGCTTGGTATTGCCGGTCTAATTGCCGGTTTGGCCTACGGTGCATGGATGCTCAGTCCGTTAGGGGCTAAACAAATGAGTACCGGTCCTCTGTCCAAGTCCCATCATGCTTGGAACGAAACAGGATGCGACAATTGCCACGTGGATTACACATCGATCAAGCCAACAGGCTATGTCTTCGATAAAGAATTAGCCATTAAAGAAAACAACAGTAAATGCAATTCCTGTCATCCGATGTCGGATCACTATTCCAGCAGCATGCAACCTGGCAAGCTTGCCATGGAATCGTGTGTGCAATGCCATCATGAACACCTTGGCTTTAATCATGATTTGCTGGACATTGCAGATGAAAGTTGCGTCAGGTGTCACAAGGATTTGTCCCAGTATGCGTCGGATCAAAAGAAGAATTTCACTTCTATCACTAGCTTCGACAAAAGCGGTGGTCACCCCGAATTCCCGACGTTAGATGAAAAGAAAACAAAGGATCCTGGCACGATCAGTTTTAGTCACGTTCAGCACATGCGGTTGGGGCAACCTCGAAAGCCAGGAGACGCAACCGCCAGAACCTTTCAATCGATCGGGGTTCGTTTTCAAGAACAATACAACGATCGTCAACAAGATGGTTTCGTACAACTGACCTGCAGTGACTGCCACCAGCGAGACCATGAAGTCTCGGGATTCGCCGGAATGGCCGCAATGGAGGCGTACACTCCGAATTACGAGCCAATTGGTACCAAGAGCAGCTCGATTCCATTTCAATCCAACGAACATGTTCTGTACAAGCCGATCGAGTTCAGTAAGCACTGCCAGGCCTGCCATCAACTCGATGTACCTCATGAACTCGACTTCAAAGACATCGATCGATTGACCGAGATCGTCGAAACCGAACATTTACGACGAAAAGTCGAGTCAGCAAACAGACAAACCCCCAAGGGTGACCCACAAGACGAAGATAACCGACGTTTTGAGCAGTCCAGTTCGGGGAAGAATCTAGTTGAACTTTTGAGGAACAAGGATCCAGAAGCGAAGAAGACACTGTTCCGTACCTACGGTTGCAACAAGTGCCACCAATACTCAGACGCTGGCAGACCCATGGCAAATCTGACAATCTACACCCTGTTCGCGTTGGGAGATCGGTGCAAATTCGCTTGCGTGGCAAG
>JBJSXX010000035.1:0-4761 GCA_046086605.1 Pirellula sp.
TGAAGGTGCAACGATCATCGATGGATCGAAATACGAAGTCAGCCCAGGACTTATCGATTGCCACTCTCACATGGCCACCGACAGCGGTGTGAATGAAGGCACCCAAGCAGTCACTGCAGAAGTTCGTATCGGCGACTTTATCAATGCCGAAGACATCACGATCTACCGCCAGCTTGCAGGCGGTCTGACATCCGCAAATATTTTGCACGGTTCTGCCAACCCCATCGGCGGCCAAAACCAAGTGATCAAGCTACGTTGGGGCCGACCCTACGAGGAGCTCAAATTCCAAGGGGCACCCGCAGGTGTGAAATTCGCCCTTGGTGAAAACGTTAAGCAAAGCAACTGGACTGATACCAGTAGAACTCGTTACCCCCAGAGCCGTATGGGTGTTGAACAACTCTTCCGCGATCGATTCAACGCCGCAAAACAATACGATAGCAACTGGAAGCAATGGAATTTAACACCCAAGGGATTGCCTCCCCGTCGCGATCTGGAACTCGATGCAATCGCCGAGATCCTGCGCGGAGAGCGATGGATCCACTGCCACAGCTACCGACAAGACGAGATCCTCGCGCTAATTCGCGTCTGCGATGAGTATGGAATCAAAATCGGATCGCTCCAACATATCCTCGAAGGATACAAAGTTGCCGAAGCGATCGCCAAACACGGT
This sequence comes from Pirellula sp., assembly GCA_046086605.1. Classification (GTDB taxonomy): domain Bacteria; phylum Planctomycetota; class Planctomycetia; order Pirellulales; family Pirellulaceae; genus JBKCUI01. The sequence goes on from JBJSXX010000035.1 coordinate 671, forward strand.
GCGACGGCCTCATCGTTCTCCGATTGGTGGGCTTATAAACTCGAAGTCTACGATGCGATCCCCTACAACGGAGCGTTGATGCACCAGCAAGGAATCGTCGTATCGTTTAATTCCGACGATGCCGAGCTCGGTCGCCACATGAATCACGAGGCGGCCAAGGCGGTCAAATACGGAGGGGTCGATCCTCATTCGGCACTCCAGTTCGTCACACTCAACCCAGCCAAACAACTTCGGATCGATAAGCATGTCGGTTCGCTAGAAGTCGGTAAAGACGCCGACTTTGTCCTCTGGAGTGGTTCGCCACTCTCGGTGCGATCACGATGCGAACAGACTTGGATCGATGGCCGAAAATATTTCGACCGACAAACAGACGCGCAGATGCGAGTCCGAGACGCTCAGATCCATAGCAAATTGGTTCAAAAAGTTCTCGAAAGCGGTGAGTCTGCTGGGGATCGCAGCTCCCTTGCCGACGACCCATCGCGCTTATGGCCAAACCATGACGAATACTGCCACCATCATCACGACGAAAACCAAGACGCTATCAACGAACATATCCACGAAGGTCATGAATAGTTAATCCACCATGAAAACAACCTGTCTTTTATCTCTCAATAGGATCCGATCCGTTGCATCCCTTTGCTCAGCGCTAGTGGCTTTGGCTTTTGCTCATTTCGCTTTGGCTTCTGACCAAATCCCCGGTGCCCCACAGACCAAACCGATCCTGATTCAAAATGCTGTCTTGCACACGGTTTCCAATGGAACCCTTGTCAATCACTGCCTCCTGCTCAAAGAGGGCAAGATCGCTCAGATCGACCCGGTCATCGTTCCTGAGGAAAGTTACGAAGTCATCGATGCCCAAGGCAAACATGTCTATCCTGGCCTCTTCGATTCGCTTTCCTACCTCGGGCTAGTCGAAGTCGACTCGATCAATGCGTCGGTCGATAATGCCGAGGTCGGCGGTCTCAATCCCAATGTTCGTGCCACGACGGCATTCAATCCTGACTCCGAAGCGATCCCGGTGGCGAGAGCCAACGGCGTGCTCTTTTCGTTGGTGAGTCCCACGGGAGGATTGGTTTCGGGGCGTGCTGCCGTGATGCAACTCGATGGTTGGACTTGGGAGGACATGACGGTCAAGGCCGATACGGCCATGACGATCCAATGGCCTCGATTCGGTGGAGCACAAGGACGCGGTCGGGGGCCACGTGGCCAGCGAGATGCCGAGTCGGGTGAGTCGGAAAGCTCCGATCGGCTGAGTCCACTCTACGAGATCATTCGCGAGACAAAAGCTTACATGAAGGCCAAAGCATCCGATGCAAAAACCAGCATCGATATGCGTCTCGAAGCGATGATTCCAGTCGTCGAAGGAAAGACTCCGGTGATGATCGTCGCGAACTCACTCAAGCAGATCCAAACAGCAGTCGCCTTTTGCAAACTCAATGGACTCAAAATGATCCTCTACGGCGGTGCCGATGCGGCCCATTGCGCTCAGGTTCTCAAGGAAGCCGATATTCCAGTGATCCTTTCGGCCGTGTATCGACTCCCTAGCCGTCGCGACGCTGGCTACGATTCGATGTACGCATTGCCTGCGAGACTCCAATCCGAAGGGATCCGCTTTAGCATCTCGAGCGAGGGCCGATTCGGTGCTTCAGGTGTGCGTAATTTGCCTTACAACGCCGCTGCTGCATGCGGATTTGGTCTCGATCCCGAGGTGGCTCTTCGATCGATCACACTCGCTCCGGCCGAAATCTTTGGCGTATCGGATCGAGTTGGCTCTCTGCAAGCGGGCAAAGATGCGTCGATCTTCATCAGCGATGGCGATATCCTCGAAACGGCAACTCAGGTCCAGCATGCATGGATCCAAGGTCGCAAAGTAGACTTGTCGAGCAAACACACCGACCTGTACGAAAAATACAAAACGAAATACCAAAGGCTCAAGTAATCCAACCTCAGGCAACGTTCTTGTTCAACACTGTCTTCCACTCCTAAACTTGCGAACGACGGGCATCACCCAGCCCGAGCAGTTGACTCAACGCAAGTCAAAACGGTTAATCGAGGGATTCGTCTGCAATCCTTTGTTCGTCTTACTTTAGCGTTGAGGGGTTGCCGTGGCGAATGTGATGGTGGAGTGATTGGTGGTGTGGGAAGGGTGCCTGGCAACGGGCAGGCTTACTCGATGTTCTGCCGTCTTACGTCCCGATTCCTTGAGGATGTTCGCCCATTGTCTTGAAAGTGTGCGTTTGGCCCCCGTTGCAATGTTGTGTCTGTGCGATGGTTGCTCGGAGAGCCAGCCAAACGTACCGTCGAATCGATTCGGGAAGCGATGTTGCTCGCGAGAATCTTTGAATAGGGATTTGGCGAAACGCATATTCTGCCTACTTCCGGTTGTCGAGCGATTCGCGTATCCAGAGCGGTTCACGTCGCAGATCGAGAACGGCAACGACCGTAACACAATCATCGGCAACGGTGTAATAAAGGCCAAAAGGAAATCGTTTGGAAAGAGATCGATGGAATCCATATTCTATTTCATGGATTCCTCCAAAGTATCTTAGTGACTCAATGTCAGCGAAGATACAACTACGAAAGTAGTCTCCAAGCCCGATACTTTGACGCTCGTAGAACCAGTAGCCATCAGCGACATCGGCTTCCGCACCGGCGGAAATCTCAATTTTCATTTCCCAAGCTTCTGCAGTCTTTCCTTAGCCTCAGACCACGGCGAAACCGCCATCGTTCCATTTTTAATTTGTCTTTGTCGCTCGTGCAAAATCTCGGCATGCCATTCTGGAGAACGGACATCACCCGATTGACGACAAAGATTGTCCCAAACATGTTCAAGCAACTGGACTTTCTCTTCGACAGACATTGTATTGAGTGGTAATTCGATCGGCATAGTATTCCCTCCAACCTTTATTGTAGCAGATTGCACCAGACAATCCAAATGTCGCCGCGAAAAACCTATGATTCAAATTAGCGGCCGACCGGCGACGTGGGTGCATCGCTTGGTTCACGCACAGCCTCATTCATTAACCGTCGAGTTCTGGCGATACTTTCCGGGTTCATCTTTGGGTTGTTCTCAAGTAGGTTGCGTACCCACTCATCATGGATCAACTCCGTCCAGCGGGCGAAAACTAAGCCAGACTGTGCAATGCGAAGAAAGAGGTCTCGAATAGGTGCTGGGTAAAGGACATTCGCTTCGTAAATCGCAGTGACCGGGTGATCCATCAGTAGCCCAACCCGAGTTGTTGAGCCTCCTGCGCAAGCTGATCTAGGACTTCGGAGCGTGCTTGGTCATCTTTCTTCTTGAAAGCCATGAGGTCGTCGAACCGAACTCGCCGATATTTCCCAACGAGCCGAGAGGGAATCTTTCCTTCGTCAAGCAATTTGACTACATAGGGCCTCGATACATTGAGCAGATCGGCAGCCTGCTGCGTTGTCAACTCCGCATGTGTAGGAATCAATGTCACGGCATGACCTTGTGACATCTCGACCAGTAGGTGAAGGAATAATCGCACCGCCGAAGTGGGGACAACCACCCCTTCAGATGAATCGTCATCACCCAATCGGATTCGGACGCTTGTTTTTTTCCCTAGTTTGCGAGAGGCGAGGATCCGACTCGACTCAAGAGCCAAACGGGCGTCCGAGTCGGTCGGAGAAACAGTTTCAAAATTATCTGGCAGTAGCGTAGTCATTCCCTTATCTCCTAAAGCATCTACCGGGATTATAGTGCATGAGAAGCTACTCGAACCAGTCGAAAAGGTCGAAATACTCGAAAAATGTGGTTCTAGAGACTTTCCACTACATACAGACTCTCGCGGCTCCACAGTACTGTGCTACCGCAAACACAGCGATGGGCAGGAAGAACTCGAACCTACGGACCGAAATGACGCGGCTGCTGCGCCGCGCCGGCGTTTCGGGTTGGCCACGATTGTTCCACTCGATGCGGGCTAGCAGACAAACAGAACTGCAACGCGAGTTCCCACTGCACGTGGTCTGCTCCTGGCTTGGTAACTCGCCACGCATCGCACAGCAAAGTTATCTGCTGGTTACTGAAGATGATTTTGCTAAGGCGGCGGGGGTGGCAAAGGTGATGGTGG
>JBJSXX010000036.1:0-12507 GCA_046086605.1 Pirellula sp.
ATCTACGACTTAATTAATCTTAAGAACGGCACAGCGGAGTGTGCCTACTACTTTATGCTGCCGCTTGATCGTCATCAGGCCGGGGATCGACATCCTCTCATGGAAAACTCAGCGTGTTCTGGTCGTGCGCTATCGACGCTCAATCCAGTGTACCATCTGCGGTGTAATAGGGGTTTGGACGGTATTGACCCTTTTGATGGTGTTGACATGATTGACTCACCACCAAAAATCCGCACACAAATGGGCAATTCAAGTTATAGTAGAAACCATCGGCAGGAGGATGAGGCAAGGGTTTGCCCCAAATCGTCGATCGGAATTTCAATTAGGCTGCCTCGATGCAAACTAGAATCATCAACAAGATAACATTACTTCCAACTTGTCTAGCGATGATCTTATTGGCACTCTCCGTGGACGCTTCGTCGCAAGAGGATGTCTTTAGGATATGGAAGGACTCGACAGGCAAGTATCAAATCGATGCGACTTTGATTTCACAATCCTCTACGCATGTGACTCTTAAGAATCGCGATGGAAAACAGATTGAAGTTGCCCTCGATAAATTATCGGCGAGCGACCTGGAGTTTCTCAAGAAATCCAAACGGACTCCAACCTTGACGAAACCCAAGGCAGATTCCGATGAAATGGAAAATTCGCAAGAAACAAAGCAAGCTTCCGCCGGCTTCGATACCGATCAACTGCAACTGAAACAAATGGCCGAGGATTTTTTTAATGACCTCAGGACCAAAGATCGTAAAGTCGCGGTTGAACTGCTTACAGAAAAGGCCAAGTCCTTGGCGAGCGTCGAAAAATCAGCGATTGCTCATCTCCCTCCTCCGGATAAAGGCCCCCGCGCCATTCGCATCGGAAAACCAACCATCGTCGATGCGGAAGCTTCGGTGCTTGTGACTGTCGTTGTCTCGAAAACGCCTCAAAAGACGATGCTTGAATTTAAAAAAGATTCCGGACAGTGGCGGATCTTTAGCATCAGTGCGACGCGAGGGGACTCCGAAGTAACCGTCGACTTCGAAACGCCATACGAGCCTGGAGAATCTAAAAATGGCCCAAACCCGAACGAAACATCAGGCCCCTTGGAGATCACTGGAATCACACTCGATGGTCGGAAAGTCTCACTTAGCGACTACAAGGGCAAGGTGGTGTTGATCGATTTTTGGGCCACTTGGTGCGGGCCGTGCCTGAAGGAAATTCCCAATGTCTATCAAAACTATGCGTTGTATCACAACCGAGGCTTCGAAGTCTTGGCCGTGAGCCTCGATAAGGATATGGGTGACATTCAGGAGTTTATTGCCAAGAACAACCCACCTTGGCCGATCCTCGCCGACATGCATCCGGACAACCCAGTCAAGATGGCTGCAAAGTACAACGTCAGAGCGATCCCGACGATGATCCTCGTCGGACCAGATGGAAAAATCATCGATCCGAACTGCCGTGGCGAGCGTTTGAACGCACGCCTTGCAGAGTTGTTTAGATAGCCGGGCCAATCACTTGGTCTTGAGACCTTCGACCATCTTCATGACCGCTTCTCGCTCGGCCGCAATGGTCTTCTTCGGACCGGTCATCTTTACGAAGACCAACTCGCCACCTTCGAGTTCGAAAATCAGGCCGATCATGGCATGGTTTTCCATCTTCTTGACGGGACCGGGTGCAAATTGTCCGCCACCCATGGAGTCTTTGTAGGTCCCTTCGAGTTCAACGGTGTGAACCGTCGCCTTTTGTACCGTCTTTTTATCGATCTTGGCATCGGCTCGGGTGAGCCCCTCGAATTGACCGATCCAGCGAACGATGTTGGCTTCGATTCCACCGGTGGCTCCCATGACCGTCACGCGGGCTGTCTGCTCTCCTTCGGCCGGTGCCCGGAACTCATACTGCACGATGTTCGACTTGGGTGGAACGGTCTTCCAACTGGCTGGTTTTTCGACGGTGATTTTTCCGTTGGCGAAACTCAGAGTCTCGGATTTTGCGGACTCCTGTGCAAAAGCGGCAGGGAGTGCAAACAATCCTGGGTTAGCGATAGCTCCAAGTGCCAAAGAAACGCAGGCAAGAGCCAGATATTTACTGTTGAAAAAACGCATCGCGATGCTCCAAAGGGTGGGACTGGAATACGAATTGTAAGCCTAGAGTGTTACACTATACGACCCTGTAGGCTATCTACAAGCCCACGGAACTTGGACTATTTTGCATTTCGTAGCCGGCTTAGGAAATCCCATGGACTACCGCTCACAAACAATCGACGCGTTTCTTCTCGAGGATTTATCCGAGATACTTCGGTTGGCAATCCGAGAGGATTTGGATCGAAGTGTCGATCTGACGACCATGGCGATCGTTCCGCCTGGGGTCAGCGGCTCGGCGGCGTTGATCTCGCGAAGCCACGGTGTTGCAGCAGGTATCGATTTGATCGATGAAATGATCGCCGAACTCGATGCCAAAATCCAATGGGATCAGCGCGTTGGCGATGGGGAGACAATCGAGCCGGGCCAAACCTTGTCGGTGCTAAGTGGTGATGCTCGGGATCTGTTGACTTGCGAACGCACAATTCTCAATGTCATTTGCCGACTCAGCGGGATCGCTTCGTTGACCAAACGCTATGTCGATGCGGTCCAGGGATCCAAAGCTAGGGTCTACGACACGCGTAAGACAACGCCTGGCTGGCGACGGCTGGAAAAATATGCCGTACGATGTGGTGGTGGCCACAACCATCGATTGGGTCTTTACGACGGGATCCTAATCAAAGACAACCACTTGGCTTGCCGAGCGGCCGCCAACGGCGAATTGCTCGATGCGGGGCAATCTGTACGGCTTGCGAAAACGTTCGTCGAATCGGGTGCGGTGAAGTTTCAGCAACCGCCGATGATCGAAGTCGAAATCGATCGCATCAGTCAACTCGAGTCGGCATTGGCCGCAGGCCCCAACATCATTTTACTCGACAACATGAACTGTGACTTGCTCAGCCAGTGCGTTGCAATCCGCGACCAGATCGCACCAAGCGTCGAGCTTGAAGCTTCTGGAGGAGTGAATCTAAGTACGATTGGCAACATTGCAGCCACGGGTGTCGATCGCATCAGCGTCGGTGCGCTGACGCACTCGGCAAGCGTGCATGATATTGGACTCGATTGGAAGATTTAAAACAAAGGAACACAACTATGACAAAGCATCGATTCGACCCCAAGAAGTTTCGCGTCAAACAGGGAGAGACGCTCAAGCTATCGAAGATCGCCACGAAGGCTGGAGATGAACTCGATGGCAAGTCTCAAGGACTCGAGGCCCTCGAGCAAGATCTCCAGCAACTCCAAGATGCCCAGGAGCGGCTCTTTGCCAGCGGCCAGCGTTCCTTGTTGGTGATCTTGCAAGGCATGGACACCTCGGGCAAGGACGGGATTATCCGCCATGTGTTTCGCGGCATGAACCCACAAGGATGCCGAGTGATTGGATTCAAGGCACCCAGTAGCGAGGAGCTCGGCCATCATTTTCTTTGGCGCCCCATGCGATTCTTGCCACCGAAAGGACTCGTCTCGATCTTCAATCGCTCCTACTACGAAGAGGTCCTCGTGGTTCGCGTGCATCCGAAGTTCTTGGATGCACAGAACCTGATGCCCTACAAGAAACTTTCCGATTTATGGAAACGGAGATACGAAGAGATACGGATGTTCGAACAAACACTCGTTGAAAGTGGGACGAGTGTTTTGAAATTCTATTTGCACATCTCCAGGGACGAACAACGCAAACGCCTCCTAGAGCGTCTTGAGACGCCTGATAAACACTGGAAGTTCAACGCCGGTGATTTGGCGGAGCGTAAACTCTGGAAAGAGTACGAGCAAGCTTTCGAGGAGGCGATTCCGGCGACCTCAACCAAACAAGCTCCTTGGTACATCATTCCAGCCGATGACAAGTGGTACGCGCGAGCAAGCGTTGCAGATTTAATCGCTTCCCATTTGGATGGACTTGATCTAGAGTTTCCCAAGGTCAGCCCAGAGGAATTGGCGAAGTACTCCGGTTACATCGAAGAACTCAAAAAGGAATAGCCAAACGATGATCGAATTTGTTCGCGATCCGATTGATCTTAATCGCATCTCCTCCTTTTGCAGTATGGAGCGTGTCGGAGCCGTCTCGCTATTTGTCGGCACTACCCGTCGGTTCACCGCTGGCGTCGAAACGCTGTGCCTTGAATACGAGGCCTACGAATCGATGGCAACCAAGAAGATGATGGAAATGACGATGCAGGTCGCCTTGAAGTGGCAAGTCGAGCGAGTCGCCTTTGTCCATCGACTCGGTCGCGTTGCGATCGGCGAAACTTCTATGGTTGTCGCCGTGGGATCCGCCCATCGCGCCAATGCGATCGAAGCTTGCTACTGGATTGTCGAGAGGGTCAAGGCCGAGGTTCCCATTTGGAAAAAAGAACACTATGCCGATGGCGATCCGAAATGGATCCATCCGATCAAAGGCTAGTTTAGCCACGTTATTGGTCAGGTTCTTGACTAGCCCGTTTGCGGGCCAACCGATGATGCTTTTCGGGGCGTGTGTGCAGCCCCCATCGCAGTGCTTCGTCCTGTTCGTAACGTTTGTTGAGCGTCAGTGCCGTAAGCGCCTTGGACAACTCAAATCCCAAGTAGAATGCATGCGAGGGATCAACGTTTCGGGACGCAGGAAGCTTGAAGAGTTCCTGCATTATTTCAAAGGGGTCGGTTCCCTTTAGGTGAACACCCGCGCTCATGAGGTGGATTTGCTGGCCATCGATAGCGATCCGGTAGTTGTTGTCCTTGATCTGTTCGGCCAACGCATCAAGGGTCGAGGGGCTTGGATGAATGCTCGTTGTGTCGCGGAGCATCACAAGCCTCTCCTCAAGATGCTTGGGAGGTACTTTGTGCCGAACGGCGTATTCGACTAGACGTCTAGCCAGATCGCACTCTTGAACGCTCGATTGGGCCCATGCGATCACTTGGGTGGTAAGGACGCTATGGATTTGTAGTTCCGCGCAAAACCCCAGAAGCAGTGTGTTGATTGGTGCAGAGTCCGAGTCGGTAAGTTCTGTGATGTTTCCGATGCCCATCATCATTGCGGCATCGGGAAAAAGCTCACGCGTTCGCAAATAGCGCCCTAAGGATCTTGCGAATCCGCAACCGATCGGTTCGAGGATAGGATCCAAGCGGAACGGAACGTTGTGCTCAAGAAGGTACTCAGCCGTCTGGACCATCGATGATTGAAAATCGGTTGGATCGTCCGGGATTGCGACAACCTCGACCCCCCAATCGAGGGCTTGTTGGCGATTGGTTGAATTAACCGAGAGTACCAGCGTCGCACCGGCCCGCACCGCTTGCTCGACCTCCCAAGGGTCAAACGAGTCGATCGACACGGCGATTCCCAAATCCGTAATCGCACGGACCGCGTCGGCCACTTGGCTCCAACGGACTGCTGGTTCGCAGCCCAGGTCAATTCGATTGGCTCCATGGCTGATCAAACGTTCGGCTTCGGCTAGAAGAGTTTTGCGCTGAAGTCGCGGTGCGTAGTTGATCTCGGCGATGATTTCGATTTGGTATTGGCCATAATCATTGGAGCGATAGCGTCGATTTCCAAATAGAGTCGGTAAATCGCGAACATCTTTGGGACCGCAGTCGACCCGTATAGCTGGCTTGTGCAAGTCGATCGATGCTCGAATCTCATCAAGATGCTCCGCAAGATAACCTGGCAGCAAGACTCGAGTGGTTTGGTGTGGGATAGCGATATGACGCATGAGCCACTTGGGTGTCATCAATGCGGCCACAGTGATCGGAAGCACATCGATGGTGTACGCAAAGCCATGTCGTTTCGATAGCTCATCGACGATCTCTCGCACTGCCGATTCAGCCAATCGTCCTGTGACGAAGTGAATCGACTCGTGTTGGTTGGCTGTCGATGGTTCTTGTGGCATCAAAAATTTTTTCCGACTTCGTGGTTGAGTGTTCGGATAAGCCCTATTGACCCGTGCTGCAATATCTCCGAACATATGCACAACGAGAAGCACTTATGAAACAAACATACTACGATGTTGGTTTCGTGGCCGGTGTTTCTCGTTTTTTTTTGCAATCCCTTCAAAGCCATTGTTGCTCGATCCGATCGGCGCTGCAAGCATCGATACGCCCCCTACGCCTTTATCTACACGAATGCCCGATTCAAAGCCCATTGAGATCCTATTGGAAGACCCCTGGTTTCTCGTCGTGAGCAAGCCGGTTGATCTGCTGACACAAGCCATCGAAAGCCTTCCGAGTCTGCAGTCACAACTGATCAAGCAGCTTTCGTTGCCTGATACCCCAAAGCCATTCATCGGTATGCCGCATCGGCTCGATCGCATGACCAGTGGTACGATCGTCGTCGCTCGTAATCAACGGGCTCTGCGACGACTCTGCGACCAGTTTGCAGTTCGCACGGTCATCAAAGAGTATCTAGCTTGGGTCTCCGGCCAACCCCCTACCCAGGGGACTTGGGAGGACATCATGCGCAAAGTTCCCGATGAGCCTAGGGCTGAGCTTGCCACACCTGACCAAGAGCATGCCAAACCGGCGAGTCTCGACTATCAAGTCCTGGAAACGCGACTGGATGCCCAAGGCCAAACTCAGTCACTCTTGCTGATTCGACTTGGAACTGGCCGCATGCATCAAATCCGTTTGCAGTCGGCCAGTCGTGGTCATCCGATTTTGGGAGATCGACTCTACGGTAGCCAAAGTGCTTGGAACATCCTGGATCATTCGGATCCATCGAGATTTCGGGAACCTCCCCTCGCGTTACACGCTTACCGACTAACTTTCCATCACCCAAAAACGGCGGAAAAAATCTCTGCGATTGCCCCTCCTCCAAAGAATTTTCCATGGGGAGATTACGCAAATCAGGAATCCTAAGACTCGCGTGATCCTTGGCTTGGCACGCGATGTGCGGTACAGTGTTGCGGTCTAGAAAGCCTGCCAATTGTTCAAGGCCTTGATAGATTCAACCAACTTCCCGATTTATTTGCCTAGGAGAGATTGCCAGATGGGACATGCAGCGGAATTCACCGATGCCGGTTTTGACAGCGATGTTTTAAGCTCGAGCCAACCGGTGCTCGTCGACTTTTGGGCCACTTGGTGCGGTCCCTGTCGTCAAATCGCTCCACTGATCGATGAACTGGCCGTCAAATACGAAGGCAAGGTCAAGGTTGGTAAGGTCGATATCGATCAGCATCAGGATCTGGCTGAGAAGTATGGGATCAATGCGATCCCAACGTTGCTCTTGTTCAAAGATGGTGAGATCATCGAACGATTCCAAGGTGTTCCACCTCGAGTGAAATTGGAAGCCGCACTGGACTCTTCGATCTAGAGATTCGTCTGTGCTTATGAAGCCCAGGGCAGCGCAACGCTCTGCCCTGGGTTATCATCTTTGCTCTAACTGATAATCTTGTGGATGACCTCGCCGGCGACATCGGTGAGCCTAAAATTCCGACCGTTGTACGGATAAGTCAGTCGTTGATGATCCAAGCCGAGCAAATGGAGGATCGTCGCGTGCAGATCGTTTAAGTGGACGCGATCGACGGCAGCTTTATAGCCGACCTCGTCCGATGCCCCGTAGGTCGTTCCGCCTTGAACTCCGCCCCCGGCCAACCAAGCCGTAAAGCAATGCGGGTTGTGGTCACGTCCAGGCTTGCCGCCCAGTTGTGCTATGGGCAATCTTCCGAATTCCCCACACCATATCACGAGTGTATCGTCGAGCATCCCGCGTTGCTCAAGATCCGCGAGCAATCCTGCAACGGGGCGATCGGTTTCATCAGCGAACTGCTGATGGTTGCCTGCGATGTCGACGTGCCCATCCCATGATCTTTCGTTCTCCATACCACCGGAGTAGATCTGGACAAAGCGCACACCGCGCTCAAGGAAACGACGAGTCATCAAGCATTGGCGTGCAAAGTGGTCGCATTTGGGATCGCCGATCCCGTAGAGCTTGTGAATGTGTTCTGGTTCATCGGCCAGATCCAGTGTCTCGGGAGCCTTGCTCTGCATGCGAAACGCCAGTTCAAAACTTTCGATTCGTGCAGCCAGTTCACCTTCGGCGGCATGGCTTTTCAAATGCATCTGGTTTAGCTCTGCAAGCGCATCGAGTTGCTGACGTTGGATCGCTGTGGTTAAACCCACCGGAGGCTTAAGATTCTCAATCGCATCTCCAGAGGGTTTCAAATAAGTTCCTTGATAAACTCCTGGAAGAAACCCGGCTGACCAATTCGCTGCATGCCCCTTAGGCAGTCCGCGTCCTTTCGGATCGCTCATGACAAGGAAGGCTGGAAGATCTTGTGTTTCACTACCCAATCCGTAGGCGACCCAAGATCCAACGCATGGGAATCCCATGCGTGCCATCCCGGTGTTGATCGCAAATAAAGCAGGGGAGTGGTTATTCGATTCGGTATACCCTGAATGGATAAATGCCATCTTGTCGACGTGCTCTCCGAGGTTCGGAAAGATCGACGAAACCATCTTACCGCATTTCCCCCTGGGGGTAAACGCGAACGGGGACTTCATCAAATTGCCAACGGCGTGACGAAAGAACCCAGTGGTATCTGAGAACGAAGCATCAAACTCTTTGATCGATTTGCCATCGGCTTTCTCGAGGCCGGGCTTATAGTCCCATGTGTCGACGTGGCTAGGACCTCCGTTGACAAAGATCCAAACGACTCGCTTGGCTCGAGCCGGAAAATGGGGTTCACGTGGAGCCAGGGGGCTTTGAAGTCGATCTCCAAGCCCATCGGCAAAGACTCTTGGGCTCGTGGCCGACTGGGCTAGGATCGCTTGAAGTCCCAGCCAACCAAAGCCACATCCGGATCGCTGTAGCCAAGAGCGTCGCGAGTGCAGGCTTAGTGGATCGATCCTACCGGTACGCTTAGTCGACATAGATAAACTCATTGCAACAAAGGAGGATCTGACAAAAATCGGCCCACGCCATTTTCTCGGGCTCACCAGCGTTTTGTTCCTTGCGCGTCTTTTCGGCTTGAGCGATAAATCGCAAAGCTGCCTGCCGCTCGGTTTCCGTGGCCTGCCGCGAGAGCACCTTCATAAAGACCTTGTCCAATTGCCCGATATCCGAAATCTCGTTGGCAAGCGATTCAGCGGCCGAGCGAGCCAATGGATTGTTCATGAATGCGAGTGCTTGGGGGGCGATGGTCGTCGATTGCCGCTGACCGATACTCACCAAGTGTTCTGGCCAGTCAAAGAGCATCATCATCGGGATGAGTTGACTGCGTTTGATAAAAAAGTAAACGCTGCGACGCCTCATGTTTTGATCTAGTGTTCCGGGGCCATACATTCTGCGATCGAGCAGTCCAGAGACAACGAGCATGGAATCTCGAATCGACTCGGCTTCGAGTCGTCGAGGTGCTCGGTGCCACCAAAGAAGATTATCTGGATCGATCTTGGAACGCGCATCATCGACAGATCGATTCGATTGCATGTAAGTCTCGCTGGTCATGATCTGCTTGTGCATCGGCTTGAGCCGCCATTGGTTGTGCACCAACTCGCTGGCCATCCATTCGAGTAGCTCGGGATGGGTCGGCTTTTGTCCTGTCGTGCCGAAATCGTTAGGCGTCGAGACGATCCCACGGCCAAAGTGGTGCTGCCAAAGTCGGTTGACCAGCACGCGGGCCACCAAAGCACCTGCACCGTCGGCAGGATCGGTCATCCACTTCGCAAGTGCTGCGCGTCGATAGCTCGACTTCGGATTGTCCTTTGCCGAGTCCATCCAAATCAAATCAGCGTTCGATCCTTGATGCCTCACGAGCACTCGAGGCACCCCTGGACTGACCGCAGAGATCTTTTGCTCGACATCACCGCGTCGCAGAATATGCGTCTGCGGGTAGAAGTGGGGATAACCGCGATCGTCTGCGTGATGCGGCAGGTGAGGTTCCCCCTCAGTGGTTACCAAAACCTTGGTCATTCGAAGCGGAGGCCCCTCTTTTTCAAGCTTCGAAATTTTGCCGCTTAGTTCATTCCAAGTTGCATGGGTGGGTTTGAACCATGCTAGAGCCACGGGCCAAGCAGTGCTCTTGGTCGGCTGGTTATCAAGTTCCTTTGCCAGTGCCTGAAAAGCTTCGAGCACATCGGCAGGAGGTGCGTTTCCTCCGACTTCGACCGGAGGTGCTGTGATACTTGAGATCGAAAATCGCATCCGTCCCATGGCATGCTTGGCATTGGGGTGATGGAACCGAAGCGTCACGCGCAATTGATCCCCTTGATTTGACTTCAATGGCATCGCGATTCGAAAGACGGCGGCTTGGCTCTTGCCAATCTGACCATCGACTGCCCAGCCTGATACAAGATCGGAGTCGATCGAAGCGGCGATCGACAGGGTGTCGGCGTTTTGCTGATGGGTGGCTTGGGGGTGATCGAGGGTAATTGCGGTGGGTGGTTGCTCTTTGACAACGTGTTCGACTTGGAGGTTGCCGAGTGCAAAATTGCCGTTGCCGGCTCGACCCGGTCCACTTCGTGGCAACGACGGATCCGCGAGCGCTTCGATCCTCAGTGCCGTCCACTCGCCTGTCGGAAGTGCGGCAGTGAACGTGACGGTTTCTTGATTGGGTGCATCGCCGATGGCTAAGTAGGAACCATCTGCTTGCGCCTCGTAACGACTCGACGAGCTCGATTGGATCTCGCCCCTGATATTCCTCCAAGGCTCGGCTGAGATTCCTTGGGCATCGGAGTAGTTCTGTCGGATATAGCGAATCAAATCTTCGGGGAGATTGTCCGTTTCAAAGCTCTTTAGCTTCTCACGCGACTCGGATAGCTCGATCGCATGTTTCTCGCGAATCGCTTTGTTCTCATCCGGGTTCAGATCGAAAACTTTCTCCGAACGAATTGCCGACGTAAAGGAAGATGCGAAGCGATAATAGTCTTCGCTGGAAATCGGATCGAACTTATGGTCGTGGCACCTTGCGCAGCCGATCGATAAACCCAGGAAAGCCACTCCCGTAGTAGCCGTCATGTCGTCGAGTTCGTTGTATCGTGTCGACTCGAATTCTCGCTCGGTCAGTTGCGTCGGAAATGCGCCCGCTCCAAGGAAACCGGTAGCCATCCAGGCCAATGGGTCCTTAGGAGCAAGTTCGTCGCCGGCAAGTTGCCACTGAGCAAACTGATCAAAGGGCATGTCCTGATTGAAGGCCCGGATCAAAAAATCGCGGTAATGGTAAGCGTTGGGTCGGTCGTAATCCTGTTCGTAGCCGAAGGATTCTGCGAATCTTGCGATATCCATCCAGTGCCTTGCCCATCGCTCACCGTACTCAGGGCGTGCAAGGAGTTGATCGATCAGTGCACTCCAGCGTTCCGTGGAGATGGTCAGGGAGCCACCCTCGGTTGATTGAATCAACTCGATTGCTGAGGTCAATTCCTGAGGCGTTGGTGGAATGCCCAGCAGATCGAACCAAGCTCGTCTGACGAGCGTGCGTGCATCGGCCTTTGGAGACGGAGATAGATTTTGTTTCTCAAGTGCTGTGTGGATGAAAGCATCGACGGGATGTTTTCCGGCAGGCACAGAGACTTGAGCCAGGGGTTGAATCGACCAGAACTTACGGCCTGACTCCAGGTCCATCGCGGTTTGTTTGATCGGTTGGTCAGACCGCCTTGGATCCACCGCACCGGTAGCGATCCAGCGTTCAAAATCCTCGATGATGCTCGCGGGAAGTTTGCCTGATGGTGGCATCTCGTAGTCTTCGTAGCGCAGCGCTTTAACGATCAAACTCTCATGGGGTTTATCGATGACCAACGCAGGGCCGGTGTCTCCTCCGCGCAGCAGTCCATCTTTGCTATCGAGATAAAGACCACCCTTGAGCTTCCCTTTGGAAGCGGCTTCTTGGGAATGGCAACTGTAGCACTTCTCGACGAGCACTGGCCGTATCTTGCTCTCGAAAAGAGCCAGTTGCTCTTGGGAAGCAGCCGTTGGATCCTCAGTAGTGTTTTGGGCAAATCCGATCGTTGAGTAGAAAAGCAGAGCGGATACAAAGCCACTGTGCGTTAACGCCGAAAGATAGCTAGCCATCGGTGTTATCCAAATGGTGTTTGGGTTGAGAAACGACAAAATGGACCCGTTTGGCTCTAGCCCCTATTTGGGGCGTTAGCCGATCTGCAGGATTCCGGTCGAGTCGCCGAAGTCACCTCGATCCGCACCGACATTCTCGAGCATCGTTCGGAAGAGGTTGTTCAGTGGGGTATTTTTGGGGTACTCAAGAATTCTTCCGGTGGCGAGATTTCTTCCTCCTCGACCTGCGAGCAAGATAGGCAGATCGTGGTGATCGTGTCGGTTGCCGTCGTTGATCGCGCCACCGTAAACGATCAGGGAGTTATCGAGCAAGTTCCCCTCACCGTCTTGGGTTTCTCGCATCTTCTTAAGGAAGTAAGCGAATTGCTCGCAGTAATAACGATCGATTTTTGCGATCTTTTCAATGTTGTCTTGTTTGTTCTCGTGGTGCGAGATTTGATGGTGGCCATCTTTGACCTCGATCATTGGGAAAGCTCGATT
>JBJSXX010000037.1:0-20079 GCA_046086605.1 Pirellula sp.
TGACTTGAAATGCAAACTCAAGAACAATCGCTTTGAAACCAGGCTTTTAACCGTCGAGAGTAGAGATCTGGCCAAGACGATACGAATGCAATTGAAACGACTGAAGCTTGATCCAACTGAGGAATCCTAGAGCGTCGAAACTTTGTTTAGGGTAACATAAGGACATAGGCTGAGCAAATTGGCTCGGTCGCATCGAAATCGGATGCAACCTGACACCGTCAACCCACAGCAAGAAAGTGACGATGCAATCGAGGGAATTATGGACAACACAGGCTTTAGATCCTCAGAGGGCCGATCGATCACCATTATTCCCAAAGGATATGCGGAGAATAGATCGTACGTACGGAAGCTATCATCCCTTTTGATGCTGATCTTTGCTGCCCATCTTTTTCTTGGTGGACTCTTCTTTTACGGTTGGTATTTTTTTGAAGATCGGCGATTTCAAACCGATGCCGTTCATACGATTGGAACGATCGATAGCTGGTGTACACACACGCACAGACGTGGAAACTCTGAATACTATGTTATCGATTACCAATTCAAGACCGAGAGCGGCGAACTCGCATCCGGGCAAGATAAGATCTCTTCTGGAGCTTACCCATATATAAGCAGAGCGGATCTGCGTCCGAGCAAGAAGGACGAAATCGAAATTGAATACATTAAGGGTCGTCCCAAGACATCAAGGATAGCCAATCTCATGCGGTATCAAATCGTCTACTTTTTTTCCAACCTTGCGATGCTGCTTGCTGGGGTTCTATGTGCGTCGGTATACATCAATACTCTCCCAACCAAATCGCGACTGCGAATCTATGGAGGAGTCTTGATGCTTGCGGGAGCCGCAATCCTCATGCTGATGCTGTACGGATCTATCCTATTGCTTCTACATCGTCCCATGAATGAGTTATTGATCGTTTTGTTGCTTCTAACCCTTGCTTCGCCTATTTACGGAGGACTGCTTTGGCTTGGATGGTCTTATATCATGCAAAGTCGCATCACCTTCACAGATCCGCAGGAACTTTTAAAGCTCGATTTGATGCCACCTTGCGGGGATCAAGTCACCATCATGCAACATACGTTTATGGGAGCTGACTCTGCTGTTTTGATCGATCACCAACATGGACAAGTGCACTTTATAAACTGTCACGTGACGAGCGGTTTTGTGACGAGCATCAAGCCAATCTACTCCGCAAAGATTAGCCAACTGAAAATTCGCGAAGAGTCGATCTTTCCCCGCGGTGGAAAAACCGATATCGCGCACTTGAAGTCTCCCATTGGGGTAACAACCTTTAGAATGGATCTGCCCGGAGTCCACGAATTACTCGAATTGCTTCGCAACCATCGCTGAGCCAAATCGACTAGGAGATCTAGGTCGTGTTCCTCAGGCAACGGTTGATCGACTCTCAAATCATTGATCGCTCTTTCTGGATTCTCGTTGAGGGGCTAAAGAAAGGCGAGATCCACTTGATCCAAACCTTGCAAGAAATCTTGGGTTTACCGCTTGGCGATCCAGCGTCGTTCCAGGATCGGTCGCTTGAACAGTTGCAAGCGATCTCAACCGAGCTTCGTCAGCAAATCCGTGACCGCATATGTCCAGCTGGCCCCTTTTAGCCGCCCGCTGTCATCGTGAGACTAACGCGTGCCGTCTTTAAGCATGAACTCCACCGCTGCTTCCACACAGCGAGCATCTTGCATCAAGAAAGAATGCAGTACCGGAAACGACTGAAACTCAGTCATTCCCTCCAGTTTCGCTTCTTGAACCGTGACGACTGCATCGTTGGGCCCAGCCAAAAGCGGGTTTTGGATCGATGTGCCTGTTAAGTCACCCGCAATGACCATAAAGGGACAAGGAGGGATCCCAAGGGTGTTGCTCAAGCCCTCCCAGTCGGGCCCGAGTTGCATTCCGGATTTTCCTGTGATCATCTCAAACAAACCCAGCTGCGACAATCGCTTGGCAAAGGAAGATCCTTGATTCGGTGGCCCCATCATGACAATTCGATCCATCCGTCCCAAGACTCCTTGTGGATCCCCCTGCTCTCGCCACTGCGCGATTGCCAATCGCGTAACGATATTCCCCAAACTATGGCCAGCGATCTTGATCCTGGGTTTGCCAGGCAGATTTTCAACAAGCTCTCGAAACGCTTCAGCATGCGAAGTGATCGAGGCTCGGGTGCTTGCGTACTGAAACCTGATGATCGCGATCGATTCGCTTGATTCATCTCCAAGCCGCTTTAAGATCTCCTCTTCGACCGGTTTCATGCTCGAAGCAGTTCGCATCAGCCCATGTAGCAATAGATAGACCGTCTTTGGTTCTTTTTGCGTTTCGGAGCTAGGCTTGGACTTGATCTCCTCGAAGACTTCGAGCATCGCTTCTTTGCTACCCCATCCTTTGCGAATGGCGCTCGGGTCGATCACTCGCCAATGGTCCAATGTGTGGTTGTACTGTAGGCGATAGCCATGCCACCACCGATGGTCAGTCCAGAACTGTTTTCCCCCAAGCGTCGGTAGCTCTAAATTCCAGCGTTTTCCGTTTCCTTGTATCATCGTCTCCCAAGCCTTTTGCCACTGCATATCAGTCAATTCCTGGTCCTGCCCAACGTCTTCGGAATCTTGCTCCTGAGCTTTGGCAAAAGCGGATTGAAGCAAAAGTGCCAACATTGCGAAAATTCGCAACAGCAATTTACCGCCGCGATTAGACGTGAACTTCTGCACTGAGTTTCTCCGACGAAGTGGTTTGCGTCAAAATCGGTTCGATGACTTCGCTCAAAAACTCGTGCACCTGCTGCTCGGCCCTACCGGTGTACTGCTGGGGAGCCATCACGTCGGCCACCGAGATCTGGGCGAAAGCAGGATCGGTGGCGAGTCGTTCAAGTAGATCGTTGGGCATGGCTTCTTGTTTGACCCTAAGTGCCGCAGCTTGGCTGTGGACTCGGATCACTTCGTGGAGATGCTGACGATCCCCACCGGCAGCCACCCCAGCCATCAATAACGACTCGGTGGCCATGAAAGGCAACTCTTCTCGCAGGTTTCTTTCGATCGTCTTTGGATAGACCACCAGGCCGCTTGTGACGTTCTCCAATAGGATCAGACAAGCATCGATTGCTAGGAATGCTTGAGGCATGACCAAACGACGATTGGCGCTATCGTCGAGAGTTCGCTCCATCCATTGTGTGGCGGCTGTCATCACCGGACTCGATTGGAGACTCATGACGAACCTAGCTAGCGAGCACATCCGTTCACTTCGCATCGGGTTACGCTTATAAGCCATTGCCGACGAGCCGATCTGATTGGTCTCAAAGGGCTCTTCGATCTCTTTCTTATGGGCCAGTATGCGCAGATCCGTTGCGATCTTGTGGATCGATGTTGCGATGCCTGAAAGAGTATCGGTCAGGAACGCATCGACTTTGCGAGTGTAGGTTTGGCCGGTGACGGCATAAGCTCCTGGAAAGCCAATCTTATTTGCGATACGGTTTTCAAGCTCTCGGACCTTCTGGTGATCGCCTTCGAAAAGTTGTAGAAAACTGGCCTGGGTTCCGGTGGTTCCTTTGGCGCTGCGAGCCATCAAACTATCGAGCCGATGATCGATCTCGGTGAGATCTAACACTAGGTCGTACATCCAAAGTGTCATCCGTTTGCCAACCGTCGTCGGTTGGGCTGGTTGCAGATGGGTATAGGCCAAGCATGGCAGCCCCGCATGCTGCTTGGCAAACGCGGCCATTGCACCAAGGCATGCCAATACGCGTTTGCGGACCATCAGAAGTGCATCGCGGAAGATCATCAGATCCGAGTTGTCTGTCACATAGCAACTGGTAGCTCCCAAATGGATGATCGCCCGAGCTTCGGGGCATTGATCTCCGTAGGCATGGACTTGAGCCATCACATCATGACGAAGCTTTCGTTCGTAGTTAGCAGCCACTTCAAGATTAAGTGTGTCTTGAAAGTCTTTGAGTTGCGAGATCTGCTTGTCGCTGATCGCAAGTCCGAGTTCTTTTTGGGTCTCGGCAAGCACGATCCATAAACGGCGCCAAAGCCCGATACGGTGCTCGGTGCTCAGAAGTCTTGCCATCTCCTTGGATGCGTATCGGGTGATGAGCGGGTTTTCATAGACAGCGTCAGACACTGCATTCTCTTTCTAGTGTGCGTTTGCGGACTGATCTTTCCTTCCCAAGCCAAATCGCCTATGGAAGGTTCATGCAAGAATATACCATCCAACGAAGCAATCGTCGTTGCCATCAAACCGACCGAGTTTTCGCACCCGGCGAGCGCTACTATTCTGCGGTGGTGGCTCAAGGTAGCTCGCTGATTCGCCAGGATTTTTCTGAGGATGCCTGGAGCGGCCCGCCCCAGCAGACCGTCGGTTGGTGGACTTGCCAGGTTCCAACCAAGAGTCCGGGAAAGCCCAAGCTAGCCCCGACCCATGTTTTGCTTGCAACGCTCGAAGCCCTTTTGGACGATCCGTCCAAAGCCGAAATTGCCTATCTTCTCTGTCTTCTCTTGGTGCGCCGAAGAATTCTGACCGAACCGACCTCGATTAAGCTTGAGGCTGAGAGTCAGCCTGAAGATTCGCTGGTATTGCACTTGACCCATACGCCTACAAACCGCGATTTTATCGTTCCGGTCTGCCACCTGGATCTCCAGGAATCCGAGCAACTGCAATCCGAACTGAACCAACTTCTTTTCAGCGAGTCCTGATGCACTCCGTCCAGAACACCATCGTACACCTAAGATGGCTTGGTTGCTTGGCGGTCTTGTGCATGACCACCGGGGCGACTTGCATTCCCAAACGGCCTTTGGCAGAGTTCAAACCTCAGCCGATTTTTACCGCGCCTCCATCGATCGAGCAAATGGCCGAGGTGGTGAATCGGTCTCGCAATATTCAGTCGCTGCAATCGAACTTTGTGACGATCAATCCCAATCAGATTCGCAACCTCGATGCCAGTTTGGTTTGGCAGCGCGAACGGAGATTCAAGATCGCCGGGGGCATCTCCCGCATGATGGGGAACAATTTCGAAGTCGGCAGCAACGAGCAGTATTTCTGGATGAGCGTCAGAGATGGGATGCGTCCTCAGTTGTTCTACGCTCGTCACGATGAGTTTGAGTCGCAGTCCCTTCGCCGAATTTTGCCAGTTTCCCCCCTTTGGATTCTCGAAGCGCTAGGGATCAGCGAACTGGATCCTTACAAAGTCATGGGCACCCCGATGTCCCGTCCAGATGGGATGCTCGAGATTGCAACGCTCGCTCCCTCGGCCACCGGCAGTTATACGCGATCGCTCGTGATCGATCCAAAGTATGGTTTTACTCGTCAGGTTTTTCTGAAGGATCCAACGGGCCGGCTCGTCGCATCGGCGAGTCAGAGCGAGCACAATTTCTATTCATCGGTGTCGATGGCTTTGCCGCACAAGGTTCTCATTCAACTCATTCCGGCGATCGATCCTCCCACAGAGATCGATGTGACGATCGGCAGTTATGTGATCAATGGACTCGATGCGACGTCGAATGTCGGTTTTGATCTACCTAACCAAAACGGTTACGAAGTGATCAATTTGGTGCAATTCAATCAGGGGCTTCCCCAAGCCGTAACGCCGATCCAAGTTGCACCGCCTGGGGCCGTCGCGGTGCCTCCGCCTACTGCAGTGCCACAGCCGCTGCCACCGACTGCTTATCGCACCGTACCCTGGGATGGACGGACGTTAAGATAGTTTTCCACGCGTCGAAATTTCCGAGCTATAATGGACGGACCGGTCGAGGGTGAACAATAGAGGATGTTAAGAAAGTCCAATGGATCAGCTGAAATTAAGGGGAATTGGCCAAATTCAAGCAGCGGATTTGGCTTTTGGCGATTTGACTGTTTTGATCGGTCCACAGGCTACCGGTAAGAGTATTGCGCTGCAGTTCCTTAAGCTTGTTACCGATGCGGGCTATGTCCAGAATGAGTTAGCTAGATACGGGTTGGACTGGTCGGGGAAGTTGGCTGAATTCTTCGATATCTATTTTGGGGAGGGAATGCGATCGCTCTGGAATCCGGCCGAGAGTAGCGTGGAATGGAACGGTAAGCTTATTGACATTCCAAAATTGGCTAGCAGAAAGAGAAAAACTACTAACGAATCACTGTTTCTGATTCCTGCGCAGCGAGTCCTGACGTTGCGTGAGGGTTGGCCTCGACCATTTACAGATTATTCTTCGGGCGATCCATTCGCTGTTCGTGCATTCAGTGAGAAGCTAAGAAATCTTTCCGAGAAGGAGTTCGGCTCAACAGAAAACCTTTTCCCACAGAAAAACAGGTTAAAGAGCGAGATTAGGGAACTTTTAGAGTCCAGTATTTTTAGAGACTTTCGATTGCAAATCGATAAATCAAGAGTTCAGAAGAGGTTGGTACTCGGTACATCAGAACATCCTTTACCGTACATGGTGTGGTCAGCAGGCCAACGAGAATTCGTGCCTTTGCTTCTCGGACTCTACTGGTTGCTCCCTCCTTCAAAAGTGGCACGTCGCGATCAACTAAAATGGGTGGTGATTGAGGAACTCGAAATGGGCTTGCATCCGCAGGCGATCACCGCTGTTTTAATGATTGTGTTGGAGTTGCTTAGTCGTGGATACCGTGTTTGCCTTTCCACGCACTCTTCTCAAGTTTTAGAGTGCGTATGGGCTCTTCAGTTTTTAAAGTCTAATGGAGGGAAACCCAAAGAAGTCCTTGAACTTTTCGGGGTTCGGAAGACCGCTTCCACTTTGGGTATTGCCCAAGATTCATTGAAAAAGGTTTTTAAGGTTTTCTATTTTGACACGTCTGGTACTACTAGAGACATATCGTCTCTCGATTCTGACAGCGATGAGACTACAGAAAGTGAATGGGGTGGATTAGCAGAGTTCGGTAGCCGTGCCAACAGGGTCGTTGCTCAAGCAATCCAAGATCACAGGAGTTTCAGTGAGTAGATTTCAAAAAGTAGTCCAAAAGTCGGAGTCGATCAAGGCAGCTTACAGAGATGGGCTTGGGGCTTTGATTGAGACCGATCGCAACCGCATTGAGGTTGCCAATATTCGTCATCTAACCGGTAGCGTCGATATCGACAACCATCTACGAAACCTTGAGCCCTATAGGAACGCAACCAGATGGGATTACCTTATCGGATATCAATACAATGACGGTCGAAAAGTGACTGAAGTAGTTTATATAGTAGAAGTGCATCCTGCGACCGAAGGAGAGGTTTCAAAGGTTGTTAAGAAACTTGCATGGCTTAAGAGTTTCATTAACGCTGAGGTTGCTGAACTCGCTCAAATCAAGAGCAGGATATTCTGGATTTCTAGTGGTAAAACTTCGATATCTCCAACGTCAAAAAAACGCAGAATCCTAGCATTAAATGGAATCGAGCTGGCGGGTAAAAAGTTGCGAATAGGTTAGGTTCAAGACAAACCACTAACCATTACTCTTCGACTTCTTCGATGATCTCTTGAGCTGGTTCTGCCGTCGCGATGGCCTTTCCAAACTCATCGAGTTTGACGTCGGCCACAGCCGTCTTGCGCTTGGCCACATGCAAGAGATCCTCATAGATCGGATCGGGTTGGGATTTTTGGATCGATGCGACAGCCGATGCGACTTCCTTGAGGTACCGCAAAAAGACGTTTCGCCGATTGCCTTGAGCAGCGATCGCTTGTCGCTTTCTCAAGAAGGTCGCCAAGGATCGACCGATGTACTGAATCCCAAGTCGCAACTCCTTTTCGATCTCGGGTGTGTTTGCAATGGCCTCCTTGGATTCGCTCGTAAAGGGAACCCAAACGCTCGCGACATGGACGATCAGAGTCACTGGGCCCATGGGCAGAGCACCCCTCGATTGGGACAGCCCATAGGGTCGCCAGTTGGTGTTCAATACCGATTGGGTGATCGCGCAGGCCCCTTGCTGGAACTGAAGAGGAACGCGGTTGGCAAACCGATAGATCTGCATCGATTGACCTTCGGAGATGTTGATCTCGCGGAGGACGCTGTGAAGCGTATCGAGTTGGGCTTTATTGAGTTTCTGAGGACTGCATCGAGTCGGGAGTTTGGTCTCGGTAATGATTTTCTCCGCCGAATCGGCACCGATGCCGGCAAAAGTATCGATGAGAAACTTGCGCAATGTTTTAGCATCGGATTGACCGATCAGATCGACGAGTTCTTCGCGAGTGACCTTTTGTGCTGCGACGTTGCCACCATAAGCCAAGGCGACTTCGATCTGGAATGGAGAGCCTCGTTGCACCGAGGGGGGGCGGGTCGCTGCATCGTGGAATTCGCCAGGTACGATCGCTTTAAGACCTTTGTACAATAGATCGCGTCCGATCGGTACGATGCAATCGGTCGAGGGAGGACGGATCTTGGTGTCTTGCAATGCTCGATAAAGTCGCTCTGCTTCGGTCTGCCCAACCTTGATCGCAGTCGAACGGGTCGAGATCTTCGCAACCTCGCAGACTTTGCGTGCAACAGCCGGCGTGACGCACGAGAATGAACTCGTTAAAAACGATGTGACCGTTGTCCCCTTCTCTGCCCCGAGCATGGTGATCAATCGACCGAGTTCAACACCGTAGGGATGTGGCTTGATCTCTTTTGCCTCGCGAGGAAGTTCGTTGGTGGTTCGTGTGATGGTTCGCTGCTCACTGTCGGGGCTGTGCCAGTGGATCGTCACATGGGGGTTGGCAATCGCTGTTTGTTCGAGGTACTCGTCGACACTCCCTCGCCCTCGTTTGTAGACGGCCGTTAGTTCGATCGTCACGCGCGTGCCCGACTCGAGCTCTGCACCTGGTTTGCCATCGGAATCGGGATATCGATTCTCCCAATCGATCCCGTGGTCTTTCATGTACGAGTGTCCCTTCTCACCCGAGGCGATATCGACACCCTCTCCTTTGCCGTTGATGATCTCCGGTTGGTTTTTTTTCGTGTCTACTTGGAGTTGAAAGTAATGGACAGGCGATCGCTTGGAGGTCTTTGATAAGATTTGCATGGGACGCCCGGTGGTGAGCATTCCGTTCATTCCTGCGGCGCTGATCCCGATGCCTTGTTGTCCACGGCTTTGTCTGAGCCGATGGAACTTACTGCCATAGAGAAGCTTACCAAAGATCAGGGGGATCTGTTTTTTCACGATCCCAGGTCCGTTGTCTTGGACGGCCACGCGGAATCTGCCGGGCTGGGGCTGATCGATCTTGACCCAGACCTCAGGGAGGATCCCGGCTTCCTCGCAAGCATCGAGCGAGTTATCTACCGCTTCTTTGACGGTTGTTAGGAGGGCTTTGCGAGGATTGTCGAAACCCAGCAAGTGGCGGTTCTTGGCGAAAAATTCGCTGACAGAAACATCACGCTGTTTGGTGGCCATCGACTCTGCGGTGGCTCGTCGTGATTTGGTCGGTGGGTTGGTCATTCCGTTTTAGGTCTATGAAGTCGGTTCAGGAGGTAAATCAAAAATGTCTTTCGGAGCGGATGGTAAATGATACCGATTTGCTGGGTTTTGAGGACTGGGTAAAAAAAGTCATCTTTATGCTAGCAGCATCGTTTTTCGATACAAATCCTACCTTCGGTTCTATTGCCTGAGGAAATCGAGTTTCGTTGTCCGCGGTGGTTTTTTCGATCGCAGTGGCGCGGCATGCTGGCCGATGGACTTGATCGAGGATGCCTCAGGTCGGAGTCGCACTTGTCAAAGATGCGATCGATCATGGTTGGTCTTTTTCGGCTGCAGGCAAGTAAGGCGTCGCGGGCACAGGAGCAGATGGAATGCGACTTCAAGGAATGATCAAATTGGCGGTTGTAGGCGGCGTCGCCTTAGTATCGATCCAGGCAAGTTCGTCTGTTGCTACGGCACAATGCCCTTCATGCGGCAACAACCATGCACCCAAGGGCGCTCCGATTGTCCAAGCACCGGTAGCTCAGGGAAGCGTGGGTGCTGTGGCTGGTTCGGCTATCCCTGGTGTGCCAGGCGTTGGTATTCCGGGAGTTGGAGTACCAGGTATCGGAATCCCCGGACTATCGACGATGCACCAGATGACGGCCCAAGATGCGGCAGCTAACCCAGGCAACACGGTTGCCTACGGGAACGTTTTGGGTCGAGGAACTCAACCGCTGTTCGAAAACTACTTCACCCAAGGCAACGCGAATCAAGCGACGGCTGGGATGTACATTTCTCCGATCGGAGTTCCAGGGAACGTCGGACACACCTATTACACCTACCAACCTTTTTATCCTCATCAATATCTGTATCAACACCACGATCGCTATCACTCGTACTACGACGGTGGTCGAGGTTTGAACAGGACTCATGCTACCTACATGGCACCACCTGTTCGTAGTTCGGTTCACTGGTTGCACAAGTCGATTCAACTGCCACACCGCTAAGGTTTGGTTGTTCGCGAATAATACCAGGGTGGGATCCCAGGTTTCGGAAAAGATTGTTCAGTCGAGCTTCACGGACGATGCCTTGCTGAGCCTAGACGGAAACAATTTTTTACGGACACTATTTTTCACTGGAGTGGATCCCTCATGATTCGAAAACTTTCTTTTGCGAGCATTGCTCTTTCGGCGATGCTTGCATCGAGCAGTTTGCAAGCTCAGACGAGCACCAACGGCAACTGCAACACTTGCCCACCTTCGAGCGGTTATGTTTCTGGCCATGCTCACGGGGCGCATCTGCATGCAGCAGGATCGCACCTTCATGGTGCGGTGGCTCATGTTGGCCAGAGCGTTCATGCCGTGGGTGGAGCGGTTCAAGGCCATATGCTCGGGTATGCGAATCTCGCGGCTAGCGGCGCCAATGCGAATGGATTTGGATCCAATGCAGGATGGGTTTGGCATTCGTCTTGGGGTGACTACTGGGCTCGAACTCAAGCCAACCAACGTCCTTGGCACGGCGGATACTACTGGCTGCGTACCGGTCAACCGACCGCGCTAGTTGTTCCGCCAACGGTCACGATGCAATCGAATTATTCATGGGGAGTATCCCAGAACACGATGACACCTGTCTATCATCAGTTTGGTGGCAATCCGCCCAACGGTGCAGCAACTGGCGGTGTGTTCCGTGCGACTCCCTATTGGCCAACGCATACCGATCAGTTTGGTGTCTACCCAGTTCGTGGTCCTTGGTAGTCCATGTCTGATCCAGTTCCCGTCCAACGGGAACGTATAAAGAGCTCTCCTCCTGGCGGTCGGCGTGGAATTTTCTACGCCGGCCGTTTTGCATTAAATCTCTACGATGGGCTCAACCCAGCAATTTACCGAGAACCATTGCCACCTCCTCGGGGGCTTCTTCCATGACATAGTGGCCTACGTCTGCAAGTTCATGCGAATGAGCCTGCGGCCAGAGAGTTTCAAATCGTCTGAGGCACTCAGGCCGAAAACACCAGTCCTTCATTCCCCAAACCAAGTGGATCGGCACATGCGCTAGTTTGGGTAATTCCCGCTCTAGCTCAGACAAAACGCGATAGGTTTTGTGCCGACGACTCAAAGGGATATCTCTTACAAACGTGTCGATGCCAACGCGATTCGCGGGCGTATCATAGGGCGCTAGCAAGCCAGCTTGAACGCTAGGTTCAAGCCGATCCAAACGATCGATCGCCATGCGGGTGGCGGCCTTTGCGAATGCGTTGAGATAACGCATTGCGAAACTTCCCAAGACCGGTATGCGGCAAGCTGCAATCCTTAGTGGAACATACGGTGGCGGAAAAGCTCCCGTGTTCAGTACGACGAGCCCAGCGATCCTATCGAGTCGCTTTAAGGCTGCACCGAGTCCTATCGCTCCTCCCCAATCGTGAACGACCATCACGATCCGATCAAGCTCGAGCTTGTCGATCCATCGAACCAGATTGTCGGTATGTTGTGCCAAGCAATAATCGTATCGCTGCGGCTTGTCGCTAAGCCCGCAACCTATATGATCCACTGCCAGTACTCGATGCGTCTGTGAGAACTGCTGGACGATCGAGCGATAGTAGAACGACCATGTCGGGTTTCCATGGACTGCGACGATGCAAGATTTTCTCTCGTGGCTAGCAACGCTTTGGACGTCCACCTTGGGGTGCTCGTCGATGTAGTGCATTCGAACTGAAGGCTCCAGCTCGAAATAATTCGAGGCAAACGGATAGAGCTTTTTCCAGTCCTTATTGGCAGAAGGCATCGATCTGGCCACCGTGTTACGCTCGGATGTCTTCGAAGCTTCGAAGCTTGTAAGGGAATCCGACGTAGTCGAGAACTTTGCATAGTCCTCGAAGTGCTACACCAAATCCATCTGGGCCACTAAAGCCTCCGAACTGCCCGCCACCTTTGACATGAGGTTCCAAGTCGACGAAAAGACCCGGGATGCCCCGAGCTCGCAATCTTTCGACCAACTGTGGATATCCTGACATCAGATCCCTGAAGATTGCCTCGTGCCCTGAGTCACCTAAATTGGCAGGCACAAAGGCCTTGAGCGACTCTTCGTCAACGTGACTCGATGCGTTGGTGGGCCGCTTGTAATCCTTGACATGAATCCAACCTAATCCGGGTTTCATCGCCAGATACTCCTCGAAGACTTGGTCGGTCGACATGCCTTGGCAGACCAAGTTCGCTCCATCGAAAACCAGAACGAGGGCCGGATGAGCCACTGCGCTGTGGATTTTCGCCAGCAACTTTCCGGTTTGTCCGATCAAATTGGCTTCGACCTCGAGTCCATAGGTCAACCCGTAGGAGTCGCACATGCGAGTGATCTGTCCGATTTGATCGATCGCTTGGGGAAGATGTGCATGGGGATCGGTTCCCTTGGGATGGTAGAATGAAAAGCCCCGAATCAATCTGCAGTCGAATTGATTGGCCAAGTCGCATGCTCGGCGTACATCCTTTTGTAGATATTCTTGGAATGGTACATAGCGATTGTTTGTACCATCATCGATCTCTAACAGCTTGACTTTGCCGATTGGCGAGCCGATGCTCGAGACGCTCAGGCCGTACTCTTTCTGGAGTGTTCGGATATTTTCGATCCCTTTGGGTTCGAGTTGCATCACGTTCTGAATACCACCTCCTGCGTCGATGAATCGCAGTGTGTAGTAGCGGAGCCCCAGAGCCGCAAAGGCGCAAAACTGCTGCATTGCCGTTTTTTGATTGGCTGCTTCGTCGGCCAGGCCACCCAGAAGAAGTGGCAATAGAGTTTGGTGCTGCATGGTCAATCCGGGGTTTTCGTTTAGAGATGCTGTGTGTACGAAACAGTGATCGTCGAGGTGATCCCACCGCGGGCACCCCAACGGCTCTCGAGGGTCGCTGAGCGGGGCGCAACGACATGGAGGAAATCGTCGAAGATCCGGTTGGTCACATTTTCGTAGAAAATTCCTTCATTGCGGAATTTTTGCAGGTACAGCTTGAGACTCTTGAGCTCGACACACTTCTTGTCCGGAACGTAGCGAAACACGAGCGTTCCGAAATCGGGTTGGCCGGTTTTCGGACAGATCGAAGTGAATTCGGGACACACGATTTCGATGCTATACTCTCGGTTCGGGTAAGAGTTGTCAAAGCACTCGAGTTGGTCGGCAAAAGGTGTTCCAGGCACGGTTGGTTTGAATCTGCTAAAGAAGACGAAATCGGGAAAACTCAATTGAAGTCGAAAGCCCTCAGCAGTAACATCGCTGAGAACTTGGAGTATCTTAGCAGGCCCCCAAAAATACAACAGAGTCCAGCCCCTCCGAAACCCCCTTAACCGTTTGCACAGAGCCGTCGATTGATCAGGATTTCCGAGATTTTTCAAAGCGTACAGGGTGAAGGTTTCCTGACCGGAACCCCCAGTATTTTTATTCGCACCAGCGGCTGCAATCTACGCTGCTGGTATTGCGATACCCGCTATGCATCCTGGGAACCCGAAGGACCAAATCACAGCGTTACTGAGATCCTAAAACAAATCGAAGACTTTCGGATCGAGCATGTCGTCGTCACCGGTGGCGAACCGATGATCTTCGATTCCTTGCCAGATCTGTGCCGAGAACTCAAAGTGCGTGGCAAGCACGTGACGATCGAAACTGCCGGTACGATCGACCGACCCGTCCCTTGCGATCTCTGGTCGATCAGCCCGAAACTGAGTAACTCGAATCCCTTGGGATATGCAAGCGACCAATGGGTGCGCAAGCATGAGGCGGTTCGGTATGCGCCCCAAGTGGTCGAGTCGCTCATGGCCAAGGGAGATTATCAGCTCAAATTTGTCGTAGGATCGATCTTGGATGCCGAAGAGGTTTTGGAATATCTCTCGCATCTACGAGGCTACGATCGCCACCGAGTGATGCTCATGCCCCGAGCAATCCATACCGAGCAACTCGATGTTCAACTAAGCTGGCTTGCCGATTGGTGCAAGTCGCATGATTTGCGACTGTGCGATCGTCAGCACATTCGCTGGTTTGGAAATCGTCGAGGGACTTAACCAAAGGGGGCATGCCTTGAGCAATTCCGATTTCGATAACGAGCAAGACACCCAAGGTTCCCAAGCCACTGCGAGTTGGGCTTGGCTCTTCGTTTTGCTCCTGATGCCTGTGGCATTGCTGAATTATCTCGATCGCCAAATGATGGCCACCATGCGAGATTCGGTCATGGAATCGATCCCTGAGTTTGGTCAAGCTGACAATCCTCAAGAGATGTGGGGGATCATGCTCGGTCAATTCAAATGGGTCTATGCTGTATTTAGTTTGATTGGTGGGGCGATCGCAGATCGCTTTTCGCGGCGATGGACCATCTGCGGTAGCCTCTTTGCTTGGTCGGCCATCACATGGTGGACCGGCCAAGTGACGTCTTATCAGGAGTTGCTCATGGCTCGATCGCTCATGGGGGTAAGCGAAGCATTTTATATCCCTGCAGCACTCGCGCTGATCGCCGATAGCCACTCGACAGCAACTCGCTCGAAAGCTGTCGGAATGCATCAAATGGCGATCTATTTGGGCGTTATCTGTGGAGGCTTTGGCGGTTATGCAGCGAGCTACTTCGGTTGGCGATGGGCTTTTATCACGTGCGGAATTGTCGGCATGCTCTATGCAATCCCCCTGGTGACAGTGCTTAGAGATCCGACGCGTCTCGCGGGTAGATTCGCCGAGAGCTTGCACTCAAATCGATCGAGCAATGTTGGCCAAGGGTTCATCGAGCTTCTTTCCAACCCCTCTTTTCTATTGCTGGTCGCCTATTTCACTCTACCTGCAATGGCCGGATGGGTCGTTCGAGACTGGATGCCTTCGATCCTCAAGGAACGCTTTGGGCTCGGACAAGGAGCCTCGGGGGTAACGGCCACGCTTTACTGGCAAGTCGCGGCGATTATCGGTGCTGCCATTGGAGGCGTTCTAGCCGATCGATGGATGCGAGTTAGCCAACGCGGACGGATCTATGTCAGCGCCCTTGGGATGGCGATGATCGTCCCTGCTATTTTCGGAGTTGGAAATGCAACAACCGTCGCGATGGCTGTCGCATTTCTGATTCTATTTGGCCTAGGTTGGGGCTTTTTCGATTGCAACAACATGCCGATTCTCTCGCAAATAGCAGGAGCCAACCAGAGAGCTACTGGCTATGGAATCATGAATTTCGTAAGTATCAGTTTTGGAGGTTTGGCCGACTGGGGATTCGGGCGACTCCAGGATGCCAAGGTTCCGTTGAACATCAGTTTTGGAATTTTTGCGATGCTTGCGATCCTTTCGATCGGGCTGGTGCTGAGTATTCGAGTTCATTCTCTAGATAAAACTATTCGCTAATTCAAGGGTCGATGGCCGATGGAATTCAAACGATTGCACGGTTTGGTCGCTGCGGTTCACACTCCTATGCACGCCGATGGTTCGTTGAACCTCGATGCGATCGACAAGCAAGCGGAGTTTATGCTCTCGCAAGGGATATCATGGGTGTTTGTCGGTGGAAGTACAGGTGAGAGCCATTCTCTGAGCGTCGATGAACGGCTGGCTCTCTCCGAGCGTTGGAGCCAAGTGCGACGCGGATCGGATCTGGGCATGGTCGTTCATGTCGGTTGCAATAGTTTGGCCGACGCAAGATCGCTGAGTGCTCATGCTCAGAGGATCGGGGCCGATGCCGTGTCGGCACTCTCCCCGAGCTATTTCAAACCCAGATCCATAGAACTGCTCATCGATTGCTGCCAGCAGATCGCGCAAGCTGCTCCGAACCTTCCTTTTTATTTCTACGATATTCCGGTGCTCACCGGAGTCCAATTCTCGATGCGTCAATTCTTGGAGTCTGCTTCGAATTCGATCCCCAATCTCGTTGGCCTGAAATTCACCAACTCGGATCTGGCAAGCTACCTTCGCTGCCTGCAACTCCAAGATGGACGATGGGATATTCCTTGGGGTATCGATGAGCACCTGCTAGGAGCATTAGCAACGGGAGCCCAGGGGGCCGTCGGTAGCAGTTACAACTTTGCCGCTCCGATCTACCTCCGGCTTATGCGAGCTTTCCATGCAGGCGATATGCACTTGGCGAGAGCCGAACAGCTATCGAGCGTAAAGCTAATCGAATTGCTGGCTAGTTATGGTTACATGGGTGCGGCAAAAGCCACCATGGAATACCTGGGGGTACCCGTTGGCCCGCCGCGATTGCCAAACGGATCGCTGACTCAAACCCAGAAGCATTCGCTTTACAATGAAATTGCCCAGTGGTTGTAGCCGAAGTTTTACCCACTATGATTCCTGAAGAAACCCATTTTTTTGCCCGCCCATTTTTTTGCCGATTGTCTTTCGGCCGCCTGTCACTTTAGGGCAAAAAGGTTTTCAAAATCCTTCAAGCATCTGGCAAAGGAGTTCCATCGGTAGGCCGACAACGTTCGTTGCAGAGCCTTTTAAGAGTGTCAGCCAAGCTGGGCCGTCTTGGAACCCAAGCGATCCGGCTTTGCCAACCCACATATCGCTGACTAAATACTCTTCGAGCTCTGCATCGGTAAAATCCTTCAGCACCAGCGATGAGCAATCGACCCTCACCACTCGATTTCCAGTGGCTCTGCTCCAAAGACACAGACCACTGTAGACGCGATGCTCTCGTCCACGAAGTCTCAGCAGCATCTGTTTCGCATGATCGACATCATGGGGTTTCCCGAGAACCATCCCTGCATACTCAGCGACGGTATCGCAAGACAGTACAATTCGCTGGTCAATATCGATCTTCTGGATCACATCGGCTGCCTTTTGATAAGCGAGCCTTGCTACGAGTTCTGGCGGAGTTTCTCGTGAACAGATGCCACACTCGGCACCAGGATCTGGCTCGATGACCTCAAAGCGATAACCATACTGGGCCATCAACTTGCGACGGCGCGGCGATGAACTCGCTAGGATCAGCGGCCTTGGGTCAGGCACGAATCCAAGAGGTGGCTCAAACAGATCGTCGCCCGATCGAGGTGTATCGCCTGACATGGTTGTTATGGATTACCGCTGGGGGGATATCCTAGGCGTGGTCGAAGTTGCTCCCAAGACTGCTTGAGCGAGTCGAGCAAGCGGGCGATGTGTCCCGAAGCCAGATAGACGCGGCAAGAGACAGCCGATTGCGGATAGAAATTTGTGATGAAATCGAAACTAAATTCGTAGGGGCCATGGCCGATCATCACTGCGTTCGCGTAGGCGCCGCTCAAGATTTCATCTCGGAGCTTGAGTTCGTCGTAGATCTCCTGAGGGTTCTGTCGCTTCGGTGGTGCAGCCGTCGGGGGCAACTGGGCAGGAGTTGGGTTCGAGTGCAAGCCGGCTTGGATGCTCGTCGTGCCGGGAACTTCAGCATGCGATCCAGTCGACGGATTGATTGCAGCTTGAGTTGCTCCGAGTTCGCCTTGTGCACTGGAGGCTTGGGCTGCAGGTGGATGAATCGTTGGATGAGCGGCGGGTGCTGGAGCAGTGGATAATTGGCTACCAGGAAGCTCACCGTAACGTTGCCTGAACAACTCGATATTTTTGGCAAGGGCGTCGATGAACTGTGGCATCACAAGATGAGGCAACACGACACGAGCGACGATGGTGCTTGGGCGTGGCAGGTTCCTGACAAAGTCCAAAACGAATTCGGTTCCGCCGGTGACGACGATCACCCCGGTGCTGATCTCCCCTTTGGCAACATGCTCTGGAACTCTGGCCCGAACGGCAGGCATGTTTTCCATCGAGTCGCCGGAATCATTATTTGGAGTCGACATGCTTTCACCTTATTAAGAAAAAACGGTTGCGATAACCTTAGGCTTTCGACTCTTCCGGGGCAACCTCTTGTCGCAGGATGCGATCGAGAATTCCATTGACGAATGCTCCGGAGTGAAGTCCGCCGTAGCGTCGAGCAATATCGATCGCCTCGTTGATCGCTACCCTGCCTGGGGTATCACCGTGAAGCATTTCATAGGCGGCGAGTCTGAGCACATTTCGGTCGATGGTAGCCATGCGTTTGATCGCCCAGTTGGCAGAGTGCTTGCTCAGGAGCTTGTCGATTTCAGAGCGATTTTTTCGGACGCCGTCGACAAGCGACTGGGCGAAGGCTACAAGGGGTTCGTGCCTGTGGAGTCGCTTCGAGAGAAACTCTTTAGCGATTTGTTCGTCGCGAGTCGGGTGCAGATCCTCTTCGAAGAGAACCTGAAGTACGATTTCGCGAGCGCGTCTGCGTGTGACCATCGATGGATTAGTTCGGGGTTGGAAGGGCCGTCTTGGATAACATTTGATCGACTTCGTTCGACACGATCACTCCGTAGTTGATTGCACCGAGCCACCCGGACATGATGATGCCAACACTACCGGCATGGTAGAGGCCCTGGATTTGTTGAGGCAGACCTCGGGAAACCGCAAGGCCTTCGAATTTCGTTCCGAAGCTGGCACCCGAGACGTGCTTGGTGTAGTGGTGGAACGTGCGAGGCGTTGCAGCTTCGACCCACTCGATTTTTTCTCTGCAGTTGGGGACATACTTTTCAAGAGCATCGAGAGTCGTCTCGATGAGATCTTTTTTGCTCTCTTGGTAAGCCGCGTCATCGAGATCAGCCCAGTCGCCCCAATTGGCGTTGGTGCTCGAGACAATTGCATGGCGTTGTTTGCCATCGGGTCGCGTACGAGGGTAGTAGAAGCTGAATGTTCGAGAGGTGATGTTTCGATCCAAGAGCAGATCGGTGCGGAAGGCGTTGGCGGTCGAACAAAACAGTAGATCGCCGGTCGATTCAGGGATCTCTACCCCGGGCTTGACCGCCATGTAGACTTGCGTGCTGCTGTTATTGAGCCTTACGGACTGTGCGTCTTGTACAAACTTTGGATCGAAATTCTCTTGGCCGACAAGATTGAAGATGGTTGAGCGAAGGTTCGAGTTGCTCACCACCGCGCGGCACCGGATCTGCTTGCCGTTGACTTCGACACCTTGGACTTTGCCGTTGTGAACGAGGATCTTTGAGACATCGCATTTAATGCGAGAGTCAACACCGTTTTTGGTCATCTCGGCTTGCATTTTACTGACAAGATCGTCGGTTCCGCCTTCATAGATAAAGACCCCTTTGGCCATGAAGTTTGAAAAGACGATCCCATACGTGATGGCTGGGTCTTCGAGGGTCGAACCGTTGGCGTAGGTGATCGGTTCCATCAACAATCGCACGATGTCTTCGCGACCGGGGAAGAATTTGCCAAAGAGCTCTCGAGTGCTCATCGACTGATCGTCGTAGAAGTTCATCCCTCGGGCGGTGTCGAAGAACTGAATAATCGTCTCGCGAGGAATGCGGAAATGGGATTCAAGCAGAGCCGTAAAGTCTTCGCGGTTGTAGGTGGTCGTCAACGAGAACATCGGGTTATCGAACCGGATGTTTTTGAGTTGGACGATGTTCGAAGCGATATCGTCGTTCCAATACCGCTTGCAACTTTTGAGCATCCCGTATGGGAATCCGTGCAAAGAGATATCGAAGGTATGACCGCCAGGGCGTTTAAACCATGTGGCTAAGCCACCGAGTTTGTAATGCTGTTCCAGAAGCAGCACGCGATGGCCGGCGCGCCCTAGGATGTTTGCAGAGGTCATTCCCGCCAAGCCCGAGCCGATGACCACAACGTCGTATTCGGGTTGAACACCTGCGAGAAAGTCTTTTGGCATTTCAGAGAGCAGTCAGCCGACGGGTAGGTTGATTTAGGAATGCGGATGAGAGGGGTCGAACCTCCACGGCC
>JBJSXX010000038.1:0-15237 GCA_046086605.1 Pirellula sp.
GGCCAACTGCTGCGAAATCAAGGTGACGGAACCTTTGAAACGCTCGATGGCTCTTCGATCGGGCTCGATGATAGTCGCTGGGGTGCCTCGGCAGCCTTCTTTGATGGCGATAACGATGGACTCGCCGATCTGTATGTCGCCAACTACGCCGACTGGAGCTTTGACAACAATCCCGTATGCGGTGTTGATGCTCGTTTTGGAAAAGCGGATAAGAGTTCCGATTACTGTGGGCCGCGCGAGTTCAAGGGGTTACCCGATGTACTTTATCGAAACCTCGGAGACGGCAGGTTCGAAAACATCAGTACTCAAGCTGGTATTGAAGATAATCTTCGCGGGCTTGGGGTTCTTGCAGCAGACCTGGATCACGATGGAGATGTCGATCTATACGTCTCGAACGACGTCGACCCAAATCTACTCTACCGCAACGACGGCAATTTCAAGTTCACAGAAGTGGCCCGCCGCAGCGGTGTAGCGACCAACGATGCTGGGACACCCGAAGGTAGCATGGGCATCGCATTTGGCGATTATAACCTTGATGGAATCGAAGATCTTTGGGTCACCAACTACCAGAACGAACTCAATGCGTTGTACCGAAACAACCGAAACTTGCAGTTCAACTATGCTTCGATCAACGCAAGGATTGCAGCGACCGATCAAGCCGCAGTCGGCTGGGGCACCGCCTTTGCCGATATGGACTGCGATGGTGATGAAGACTTGGTCGTCGTCAACGGTCACATTGAGCTCAAACCCCTAGGATCGACCTACGATCAGCGTCCTCAGATCCTCGAAAACATCGCCGGGAAAAGCTTTCAGTTATTCGCAGGAGACAGCAACTATCTGAACACCCCTCAATCCTCTCGGGGATTGGCCATGGCCGATTTGAATCACGACGGCAAACTCGATTTTGTCACGAGCCGAGTCAATACCGATGCGGCGGTCGTTCTGAACAAGACACCGGGGGGCAAGTCGCTCCGAATTCGCTTGGTTGGAACTGCGAGCAATCGCGATGCGTTGGGTGCTCGAATCGGATTGGAAATCGGCACCCTAAAATCTGTCCGACAGGTAGTTGGCGGAGGATCTTATGCTTCGGCAAATGATTTGCTAATCCATTTTGGGATACCTGAGAATCACCGTTGGCCCGCGAAGGTCGAGATCCATTGGCCAAGCGGGAAATCAGAACAGTGGAGCTTATCAGACTCCGATCAAGAGTGGATTTTAGTAGAGGGGCAATCGACGAAGTGATCCAAGAAAGAGAAGCCCAGCAGGGATCCGGAGACCCCACAACGGCTCTATGGTTGGCACAGTTGCGTTGGATTGCGATCGCTGGTCAATTGATCGCGATTGGCTTTGTGCAGTTGGTCTTGAAGATTCCCCTTGCGATTCCCCAATTGCTCGTGCTGGTTCTCCTTATGATCGCCAGCAACATCGCCCTTTGGCTAGTGGCCAAGCGATCCGCTCATCGAAACAGCATCAGCAACCAGCATCAAACCCAGATACTCTCGGCCGTGCTGCTGTTCGATGTAGCGATCTTGACTGGCCTGCTGTATTTCACCGGCGGAGCAGCCAATCCATTTATTCTTTTCTATGTAGCCAACATCGCCGTCGCTGGCGTGGTATTGCCGAGATCTTGGGCGATTGGGATCGCTGCTGCGTCGATTCTAGGATGCTTCCTACTTCTCAATACCGCAACTCCGGTTGGAGTCTTTAAGGGATCCCAATACGAGCATAGTGCAGCCTGGGGTGTAACCAAATGGGCCTTTTGGATTTCGTTCGCAACTTGCAGTTGCGTACTGACCTACTTTGTGTCCCAACTTGCACTCGAAGTGCGACTGCGGGATCGAAGACTTGCCATCGCAGAAAAAGAAAAAGAACGAGCCCAACGCCTCGAAGCCCTAGCTACCTTGGCTGCAGGTGCAGGTCACGAGCTGGCTTCTCCGCTGTCGACGATCGCTGTGATTGCAGGAGAACTATCTCGTACCCTCAACAAGCCCGAGATCCCCGAGAGAGTCAAAAAGGATTTTGGGTTGATCCGAGAAGAACTTTCACGTTGCAAGGACATCCTCCATCGGATGAAAAGCGGGGCCGGGGAAGCTGCTGCAGAGAGACTCCATCCAGTGACTCTCCGAGAGATCATCGACGAAACCATCGATGCGATGCGAGAACCCCAGCGGGTCGACTTGCGCATGGAAAAAGCTGTAGCGGACTTCAAGGCGTTGTTGCCCAAGCAAGCTCTATCCCAAGCCTTGCGCAACCTGCTCCAAAATGGTTTGGATGCTTCAGAGCCTCAACAAATGGTGATCCTCAACTCCAATATCGAAAGAGATCCCCAAGGGGCACAAAGCTGGCAGGTGATCATCGAAGACTCTGGAGACGGACTTAGCGATGAAGTCCTCCGAAGAATCGGAGAGCCCTTCTTCACGACCAAGGAGGTTGGCAAGGGGATGGGTATGGGCGTTTTCTTGACTCGCAATGTCATCCAAGGACTCGGCGGTTCGATACGATTCGATCGCTTAACACCTCGCGGAACAAGGTGCATTGTTGAAATACCAATCAGTGATTCTTAGCCCGCTCTAGCGACGCTCGCCTTGGTGATCTCTTCCAAGGCTCTGAGAACTTGGGTTTGATGATCGCTCAAATCCAGACCGTTGACTGCACGACGCAGATCCTCGCAAGCAGACTGTGCAAATCCCTTTGCGCAACCCAAGGTGTAGGCAGAGGCATCGCTCTGTTTGAGCCTTGTGCTAAGCTCCAACTTAGCTTGCTGTGGGTTGGAGTTGTAGAGCTCGAACCACGATTGCCTGTCTGGAGAGCTGAGGCTTCCAAGAAGATAGATCCATGGTAGGGTCGGCTTGTCGTGCTCGAAATCGGTTCCAAGTGTCTTGCCCGATGGAGCTTGATCACCCCAAATATCCAACCAATCATCGAAGATCTGAAAGGCTAGCCCCAGTTTGTTTCCAAAAGACTGCAGTGCATCGCATCGGGAGGAGGGAGCCTGAGTGCTCCAGGCTCCCATCGCGCAACTCGCACCGCACAGTGCACCAGTCTTGCACGAGAGGATGTCAAAGTACTCCTCTTGGGTTAGCTCCCAATTGCCGATGGTCTGGTTTTGGCGAATCTCACCTTCACAAACACGCTTGGCTGCAGATGCTATCCATCGACCAGGTAGCGTCGACTCACCTGCGTTCGCTAAACCGTAAGCGTGTGTGAACAACCAATCACCGATGAGGATGCTTGTCGGAACATCCCAGCGGACGTGAACTGTGGGTTGATGGCGCCGTATCCCGCTTGCGTCTAAAACGTCGTCGTGAACCAAGGTCGCTGTGTGAACCAATTCGACAACGATTGCCAGTCGCATTGTCTCTTCGGTGCTTGGACCAAAAAGTTCGGAGGTCAAGAACGTCAGAGCAGGACGAAGCCTTTTACCTCCCAGTCTCGCGACGTATTTCAGCACGCGATCGATTTGATCGTTGTCGCTTACAAGTTGGCTGCTCAGTTCGTCTTCGAACTGACGCAACTGTGTTCCGATGCATCGGCAGGCCTTGCTGAAGGCTTCTCGGTAGCGTTGCTCATTGAGGTCACTGGCAGGAGCGGACGAAGCAGTCTTTCGATCAAGCGAAGGAGTGCTCGATAGCGGATGACTCATCGTCGTTGTTTTGTGGGATTCCATCGGTAGTTACTTGGCTTTCTGGAAATCCCCACGACTCCCTCCGGTTTTTTCTTGAAGGAAGATGGGTCCGATTTCCATTGTGCGATCTAGAGACTTGACCATGTCGTAGATGGACAACGCGGCCACGCTGGCACCCGTCAATGCTTCCATCTCAACTCCAGTCCTGCCGGTGCATCGCACGGTCACTTGCCACTCCAAGACCTGCTGGCTGACCCATTCGTGCTCGACACCAACCGAATCGATCTGAATCAAGTGGCATAGCGGGATTAGGTTCGCAGTCGATTTAACGGCTTGGATGGCAGCGATTCTTGCAACTCCTAGAGCATCACCCTTTTTTAAAGCGTTGTCTCGGATTGCACGGGCAGCCTCTTGCGACATGGAGATCCTGGCAATCGCAACCGCTTGGCGAACCGTGGACTCTTTTCCGCTGACGTCAACCATCCAGGCATTGCCCTGTGGATCGACGTGGGTCAAGGAGTCTGGCGTTGGGCCAGTTGGCTTCATGGTGGATCCCCATCTATTAGATTGCCCGAAATCAGGTCGAAAAATTAACATCAAGACCCCCGATCGTTTCGAACGAGGGCCTTAAAAAACAAGGAAAA
Organism: Pirellula sp.; assembly: GCA_046086605.1. Classification (GTDB taxonomy): domain Bacteria; phylum Planctomycetota; class Planctomycetia; order Pirellulales; family Pirellulaceae; genus JBKCUI01. The sequence goes on from JBJSXX010000038.1 coordinate 4,270, forward strand.
AACCGCCTAAAGCAAGCTTATCGTTTGTATTCAGCTCCGAAAAACTCTTTGCTCTCGCTCACTCCGGGCTTGATCGTGCGCTTGCCTTGTTTCCAATCGGCTGGGCAGACTTCTCCGTTCTTCTCGACAAACTGCAGGGCCTGAACCATCCGCAGGGCTTCATCGACCGAGCGTCCCAGCGGTAGGTCATTGACGACTTGGTGGCGAACCTTACCCTCTTTGTCGATCAAGAACAGTCCACGAAGAGCAACCGCATCGTTGAGCAGTACATCGTAGTTTCTAGCGATTTGCTTGTCCAAATCGGCCACTAGCGAGTACTGAATCGGGCCGATTCCACCTTGGTCGCGCGGGACATTTCTCCATGCCAGGTGAGAAAAGTGGCTATCGACCGACACACCGATGACCTCAACCCCCAGGTCGTTGAACTCTTTGACCCTTTCTGAAAAGGCGATGATTTCGGTCGGGCAAACAAAGGTGAAGTCCAGCGGATAGAAGAACAGAAGAACGTACTTGCCCTTGAATTGACTCAGGGTGATTTTGGCAAACGAGCCATCCTTGAGTACAGCTTCAGCGGTGAAATCCGGTGCGGGTTTGGTGACCAATACGGCCATAGCAGATTGCTCCTAACAAAGGGTTCGAGGAATATCTATCGAAGTGGATCAGGGTCAAATCCTCGACATTGTCTGCGGAACGTCAAGTCTTGGTTGGCTAAACGAAAAACGCTCGGGGCTTTTCCCGAGCGTTTTTTAAAATCTGAATTCTCACAAGGTTGAAACTATTCGTTTTGGCCTGGGGAGTTGTAGCGAGCGGTCTTGCTCGACGAAGCAGCTTGCTCGCCTGGGCTTGTGCTCGATTCGCTGGCCGATTGTTGAACCAGTGCGGTCAGACGCAGAGCGTTTTGAATTTCGAAACCGCTGAAGTACAGTTCGATGCCGGTGTACTCGGAGATAACGCGAGGCTTCTTGGCGAGTTCTTCCCAGCTAAGCCCGTTGGCGATGTGCCAAGCCGCAGCTTGGGCTGTGTTTTGGGGCACTTTTCCTTGAGCCAAGGCTTTGCACAATTCGGCAACCTCGGGACTTGCGTTGACTTCGGAGAGTCGAACGATTCGGTACTTCATGCGAGGGTTAGGATCGGCTTTACCATGTTCGAGGCAAAGCGTTGGCACGGTGACTTTGCGTGGTCGGTCAGGTTCGACACGCATCATGCCGCCCATTCCCATGCCTCCCATGCCTCCCATGCCACCCATACCACCGCCCATGCCGCCCATACCTCCCATGCCGCCACCCATACCACCCATGCCGCCACCGCCAAAGCCACCGCCCATGCCTTGACCACCACCGCCGCCCATGCCTCCCATGCCGCCGCCCATGCCTCCCATGCCGCCGCCCATGCCACCCATGCCGCCACCCATACCTCCCATACCGCCCATGCCACCCATCATTTGGGCAACGACAGGAAGAGCACCGAAGGTTTCAGGCAAGACGACATCGAGCGACTCGTCGGACTTATTCTTGAAAATGATATTGGCTTCTTTGGAATCCCTTCCGATGTATTCGACAGTGATTAGACCTTGATCCATCGCATCGAACATGTCGACTCGTTTGGCCTGCCCGAGCTTGACTGGTGCAGTCTTCTTGCCGCGAGCCGTGACGCTGGGTTTGACTGCGGGTTGTTTGGTTTCGTTGTCAGCAGCCAACGAGTCTTGGATGGCCAGACCCGACAGAGGGGCAACTACCAAGGCCATAGCTAGGTGGCGGAGCAGATTCTTCATCGTAGGGACCTCGATTGAAAAGAAGGTTTTTGTGTCCTAGGTTAAAACGGCCGGGTTGGGTAACCTCAGTTTCATCCGTTCATTCTTCGGATTGCAACTGCTGTGCCATTCATAAAAATAGCTTCAACAACCCTATTAGGTTAATCGGATTTACCCGAAAAATCCACCGTTTCTCCAAGGGAAAACCGGCTGTATTTTCGACGCGATCGGCTTTTTTTACGTTTTCTGTCGGTCAAAGCTCCCAGCAAGGCCATAAACTCTTCGGGCAAAGCGTTGCAAGAATGTTGCGGTTTGCTACCTTCAAGTGTTCAGAAACGCGCTTGTGCCGCGATGTATCCGTCTTAGTGTCTCTAGAACGATAGGATTTTGGTCAATGTCTTTTTATATCGGCGAAGCCTTGGTGGGCGAAGGCAATGAAATTGCACACATCGATTTGATGATTGGGAGCAAGGATGGTCCGGTCGGAACAGCGTTTGCCAACGCCTTGGCAACCCAAAGCAGTGGTCACACCAATCTGCTTGCAGTTTTGGAACCCAACGTTGCGGTTAAGCCTGCGACGGTGATGATTACGAAGGTAACGATCAAAGGGATGAGGCAAGCGGTTCAGATGTTTGGACCTGCTCAGTTTGCGGTGGCCAAGGCGGTTGCAGACAGCGTTGCAAGCGGCGTGATCCCTGCTGACCAAGCAGAGAACTTGGTGATCGTTTGTGGCGTGTTTATTCACCCAGCAGCAGCCGACGATCGGAAGATCTATGATTACAACTACAAGGCCACCGTCGATGCGATCGCCAATGCGATGAAGGGCCTTCCGACTGCAGCTCAAATGGTTGCCAAGAAGGACACCGCTTCGCACCCATTCAAAGGCTTCTAACTCTGAGCTTCCAGAGCCATTCTCGCAGAGTTGATCCAATGTCCGCGAGGCGTTGATGATTTAAAACAAACCAGGGGTCTTAAGAGGGGCTCCTGGTTTTTTCATGGATACCCTCTGTCTACAAAACAAAGACTGTCTACAAAACAAAGATTCGAACTGAGCGATGTCCTTTTTCGACGACCTAAAGATCCTCTACCATCTGATCCTTCGACCTGTACGAGGCAAAGACCACGCGCAGAGGATGGAGAATTTCTATGCTGGCCAAGCCGAGCACTACGACGATTTCCGCAAGCGACTCCTGCAGGGCCGCCAGGAAGTCTATGAGCGCTTAGGCCAAGCCCACCGAGGGACTTGGGTCGACTTCGGAGGAGGTACCGGTGCGAACCTTGAGTTCATCGGCCCATCGATTCGCAACTTCGAAAAGATCTATGTGGTCGATCTAGCCGAATCGCTCCTAGGTGTCGTTGAAAAACGTGTCCAAAAAAATGGGTGGAACAATGTTCAAGCCGTCGCGGCCGATGCGACTCGATGGACTCCCGAGTGCGGCACGGTCGATGTGGTAACCTTTTCTTACTCGCTTACCATGATCCCCGATTGGTTCGGAGCGATCGAAAATGCACTCCGAATCCTCAAACCCGGTGGGAGCATTGGGGTGATCGATTTTTATGTTTCCCGCAAGTACCCCGCCGAGGGTCTTAGAAAACATGGTTGGTTGACTCGCACCTTCTGGCCCGTATGGTTTGCAAGCGACAATGTTTTTCCAAGTCCCGATCACTTGCCCTTTCTAGAAACCCATTTTCGACGCGATTGGTTGCAAGAGAAGAAAGCCAAGGTGCCTTACATGCCCCTGGTGCGAACCCCTTATTATCAGTTCATCGGTAACAAAATCTAAAATCGTCTTTTGTCGGCTTTTGATCTGCCATGTCCTTCGAATTCACTTGTCCATTTTGTTTGAACCGCGCTCGCGTTGCTGAAGAGTATTTGGGGCAGAGTGGACCTTGCGCTTCGTGCGGCAAACCCGTAACGATGCCAACTCGGGATCCCCACGGAAGGTTGGTGCATTCGGTTCAAACAGGGAAAATTACTTCATCGCAGGTTGAATCAAAGGTTCGTCAAAGCGATCCGCGCGATGATCGACGCTTGCTCAGAGCCCTCGTCGGAGTCGCTGCTACGGTTCTTGGGTTGTTGGCCATCGCCGCTGTCATCGTTGCCTTGCCCGCTGCCAGAAGGCAAATGTCGATTGCCGCTTGCAATAGTGACCTGACCCGAATGAAGACGTTGGCCAAGGCGCTCAATGCCTACTGCGATCGTTACGGGACTTATCCACCCCCCTATAGCGTCGATGCGGCGGGCAAGCCGCTTCTTTCGTGGCGAGTTGCCATCCTCCCCTTTATGGGGTACGACGATCTCTATCAAGAGTTCGCGCTGAACCAACCTTGGGACAGCCCCTTGAACCTTACCCTGATCAAAAAAATGCCCCAAGTCTTTTGTAGCAGCAATTCGCCAGATGCCTACGGAAACAAACAGCCGAACTTTGTGCTTATCACTGGCAACAGAACCATGTTCCCTCCGGGCAAGCCCATGGGCTACAAACAAGTTGCCGATACTCCCACGCTCTTGATCGTCGAAACACTCAATGGAGTGACCACTTGGAGCGAACCTGGAGATATCGATCTTCCATTGACCGGTCCGAGTTTAGGCAACATCGCGATGACATCGATCGGTGGACTGCATTCGAAAGTGGCCTTAGGAATAGACACACAGGGCAATGCGGTGATTATCCCTCGATCGACGACCACGGCCGAACTCGATGCATTGATCACACCCAATTCCGGGGATCCAAATGCTAGCAAGGACTGGTCAATTCACCCTTAGTTTTTTTCCGAATAAATCGAAGTCCGAGTGCAATTTGGCTCAAGTGATGTTGACGTGAGCTTTTCAAATCGCTGATACTCTTTGCCCGCATCGAGCCACTGGCCAGCGACGCTTGTACCTTCCCCAATCGTCGATGTGGAAATAACAAAAACTTCGACTCAAAGTAAACCCTGATTTGCCATGAATTCAAACTTCGACAATCAGACCAAAGAGCGAGTGCGGCAAGCGGTCAACATTGTCGATGTGATTGGTGCTTATTCCGAGGTTCGTCGCCAGGGAAGGAATTTCGTTACCCGGTGTCCATTCCACGACGACCGGCGACCGAGCATGCAGATCAATGCAGAGCGACAGAGCTGGAAGTGTTGGGTATGCGACATCGGTGGTGATGTTTTTAGCTTCGTGATGCAGCGTGAGGGGATGAGCTTCCCAGAGGCATTGCAATTTTTGGCCGACAAAGCTGGGATTGTCATCGAGACGGTTGGAACCAAGACGCCTGGAGCATCGGCTGAAGACAAACGCGAGTTGTATCGTGCGATTCAATGGGCAGTCGATAAGTATCGAGACTACTATAAGAACGATCCTGCTGCGGATGCGGCCCGCGAATATGTTGCCAGCCGGGGCTTGGAGGAATCGATCGTCGAGCGGTTCGGGTTGGGCTTTGCACCTGAATCTTGGAATTGGTTGGCCGATCGCGCCTTGGCAGACAAGATTTCATTAGATGCCTTGGAAAAAGTAGGGCTCTTGGCCCGAGGTACGAGCCAGACGCGTTACGATCGATTTCGAGATCGATTGATCTTCCCGATCTTTGATCCGCAGTCTCGCCCGATTGCACTTGGGGGTCGTGTTTTGCCTGGCTCTGCAGTCGAGGCGGCCAAGTACATCAATTGCAGCGAAACGCGACTCTACCAAAAGAACCAGACGCTTTACGGTTTGAACTTTGCCAAGGATCGCATCACCAAAACACAAGTAGCCGTGGTTGTCGAGGGCTATACAGATGTGATGATGGCCCACCAGCATGGCATCGACAATGCCGTTGCTTGCTGCGGTACGGCTTTGACCGAGAACCATATCCGCCTGCTCAAACGCTACTGCGATTCGGTAGTGCTCATGCTCGATGGAGACCAAGCTGGTCAAAAACGTACCGGTGAAATCCTTGAGCTTTTCTTGAGTGAATCGATGGACTTACGGATCTTGACCTTGCCCGAGCAACTCGACCCGTGCGATTACCTTCTGCGCTACGGGGGGGAGAGTCTCAAGGAACTCCTCTCTCAAGCAATCGACGCGTTGGAATTCAAGATAAGATCAGTATGCCAGGGCTTTGATCCACTGCTCGATACCCATCGAGCAACCATGGCTCTCGAGAATGTTCTCGGTTCGCTTGCGAAGATTCCCGAATCGAGCCAAAGCGATTCGAGGGTTGTTATGAGACTCGAACAGATTATCGGTAGGCTCAGTCGCCAGTTTGGTATCGGGCAATCGCAGATCAAAATGCGTTTGAACGATTTGCGAAAACAATCTCGTCGATGGGCAAATCCCATTGGATCTAGCCCTAGCAACACAGAGGCATCGAATCCATCGAGTAGCATGGAACCTGCGGAAGACTCTCTGCAGCAGCCTATCGAGTATCGTTACGATCAACTTTCTGCAGTCGAACTGGAGTTGCTCGAAATCCTTGCAATCAACACCGATTTAGTCCCAGTGGCGATCGAACGGATCGCGCCCAGGAACCTTGTTTCCTCGACCGCACTAGCGATTTTTCAACTCTACCTAAACCTGGAACTCGAAGGCCATGCGCTGGACTTTCAAAGCATCCTGACGGCCACCGAGGATCCTTCGCTCAAGAACACCTTGGTCAGCCTCGAGCAGCAAGCTGTCTTGAAGGCCACGAAAGCATCGATGGATCCCCGAGCAAGGCTTGAGACGCTCTGTGAACGATGGGGCGCCTCGGACGACTCCGATTCAGTTCGCTCCCAGCGAAACGCCCTCGAAGACAGATCGCTCGATGACCAAACTCAAATCGATCTATTGCAGTCGCTTATACGACAAGCCCAAATGAAACATGGGATCGAGCAACCTTAAACCGTAGACCCAACGGTCGAACATGGATTGTTCGGCTGTCGAATTTTTTTCCAAAACCCAAAGGAGTGGAGCAGATGGAAAGCAAAACTGTAGAACTCAACCAGTTGGTCGACTTGGGACGTACCCAAGGCTTTTTGACCTACGAACAAGTCAGTAATTATCTTCCCGATGAAGCTTCCTCTGCTGAAAAGCTCGATGAGCTTTTTGTTGCACTAGAGCGAGCGGGGATTGAGATCGTCGAAGAAACCGCTTCGCAACGCCCTGCCGGTGGATCGACAAACCTAAAGACCTATCGTCCTGAAGATAGCCAGACCAACTTGTCCGGAGTAGCAACCGGTGCCGCTGAACGCACTGCCAGCTCGAACGATCCGGTACGTTTGTATTTAGCACAAATGTGCAAAATACCTCTGTTGAACCGCGAGCAAGAAATCTCGCTTGCCAAGAAAATTGAAATCACGAGGCGCAAGTTTCGTCGTGCGGTACTGGGTAATGATTTCGCACTTCGTCACACCGTCGAGATTCTGCGCAAAGTCGCCGCTGGTATCCTCCCGTTTGATCGCACGATCAAAGTATCGCTGACCGAGCAATTGACCAAGGAACAGATCAGCGCCCGAATGCCAGCGAACCTTGCAACCTTGGATCGCTTGATCGATGAAAACCGACGCGACTTTCAAGCGATAGTTCGCAAAAGTACACCGGAATCGAAGAAAGCAATTGCAAAGCTAACGTACCAGCGACGCCGAATGAAATCACTGGTCTTGGTAGAAGAACTCTCGCTTCGATCCCGTCGAGTCATCCCCTTGATGCGCCAACTCGAACAGTTCTCACAGCGAATGGATTATCTCTCCGAGCGCATCGCCGAGCTCAAGCAATCGGGCACTGGGCCACTTGAACTCCAGCGTTGCTTAGGTGAACTTAGGCACCTGATTTTGACCACTCAGGAAAGTCCAAGATCATTGCGAAGGCGGGTTGAAGATTTTCGAAAGAGTTACAAAGAGTACGAAGCGGTCAAAAGGCAACTCTCGAGCGGAAATCTTCGGCTCGTTGTTTCGATTGCGAAGAAGTACCGCAACCGTGGCATGAGCTTTTTGGATCTGATCCAAGAAGGCAATACCGGGCTCATGCGAGCTGTCGATAAGTACGAGTATCGTCGGGGCTTTAAATTCTCGACCTATGCTACTTGGTGGATACGGCAAGCAATCACACGAGCGATTGCTGACCAAGCTCGAACGATTCGAATTCCCGTTCACATGATCGATATGCTCAGTAAGCTCCGAGGAGCACAAAAGCAACTTACCCATGAACTTCAACGCGAGCCTACGGCTTACGAACTCGCAGAGTTCTTGGGCGTTCAAGTTGAAGATGTGCAACGGGTCATGGATATCGGACGCGGACCGGTGAGTCTCGATCGGCCTGTTGGCGAGGGAGAGGACAATGTCCTCGGAGAGTTCCTCAAGGATCCCACCAGCGACAATCCAGCTCGCAATGCCAACAACGGCATCCTCAGAGATCGCATCGACTCGCTTCTAAAAACCTTAACTTATCGAGAGCGAGAGATCATCCGTTTGCGCTACGGTCTGACGGACGGGTTTTCCTACACTCTCGAAGAAGTTGGCAGAATCTTCAAAGTGACTCGGGAGCGGGTTCGGCAAATCGAGTCCAAGGCGGTTGCGAAACTTCAAAATCCCGTTCGATCCGGAATGCTCGAAGGCTTCCTCAAAAACGTCGCCTAGGCTGGCCCAACGCGATACGACTGCTCGATCCTGGAAAAGGGGGTAAGCCTAAGGCTTGCTCCCTTTTTTGATATTTTGGTTCTCCATCTCCAAAATCGCGTAGTGGAAACCGCCAGCGATACAATTCGACACGCAATTACAATGGGGATTCCGATTTTCGGATCTTTTCTAGGCCCCTGGTGTCGCTTATGCTAATCCCAGACAGTTTCCAGGGGCCGGGGTAGCTGAATCCCTACAAGAATCCCGGCAATTTCGGCCCCAAAACTGCATCAACTGACTACGCTCGGGATCTTTTTTTTGCAAACAGAATTTATGAAAGACTCGCCGTTTCGAGTGGAATACGCTCCCCGGGTACACCGTTTACCCCCCTACCTCTTTGGTCGGATCAACAATCTGCTCTACCAAAAGAGGCGTTCGGGCCAAGACGTGATCGATTTGGGTATGGGCAATCCGAGCGACCCACCAGATCCGCTGGTCATCGAAAAGCTTTCCCAAGCCGCTTCGGATGTGCGAAACCACGGCTACTCCAAGGCCAATGGGATTCTCAACCTCCGAAGGGAGCTAACAAGCAAGTATCTCCGCAAGTATGGAGTTCGGTTGGATCCTGAAACAGAGGCAATCGTTTGCCTTGGCTCCAAAGAGGGCTTTTCCCACATGCTGCTGAGCCTCATTGGTGCCGGCGACACGGCCATCATCCCTGCCCCTTTCTTTCCGGTTCACATGTATGGTGTGATCCTCGCGTCGGGGAATGTCGTGGCCTTGGATGTTTCGGATACGGAACGATATCTGAAAAATATCGCATACACCTGCGAGCATTTTTACCCCAGGCCCAAACTGCTGATCATCAATTACCCACACAATCCATCGACGATCACCGTCGAACCTGAGTTTTACGTCGAAGTGGTCAAATTGGCCAAAAGATATGGATTGATGGTAATTAGCGATTTTGCTTATGCAGATGTAGCATACGACGGCTATACTCCACCATCGTTTTTGTCCGCACCTGGCGCGAAGGATGTCGGAGTGGAATTTACGACGATGAGCAAAGGCTACAACATGGCCGGATGGCGTGTCGGCTTTTGTGCTGGAAATTCCGAAATGGTTCGAGGCTTGGCAACCATCAAGGGTTACTACGACTACGGGATGTTCCAAGCGATCCAGATTGCAGCGATCGTCGCGCTGCGGGACACCGAAGCGACGGTTGAAAAGCAGTCGAAAATCTACCAGGGTCGGCGAGATGTGCTGCTCGAAGGGTTGCGACGCCTAGGCTGGGAGGCCGCCACCCCTCGGGCTGGCATGTTCGTTTGGGCAAAGATCCCTGAGCCATGGGCCTCTGAGATGAATTCGATCGACTTTGCCATGATGCTTCTTGAGAAAGGCAACGTCGCTGTAAGTCCCGGTGGCGGATTTGGCCCTTCGGGCGAAGGCTATCTTCGAATGTCCCTTGTTGAAAACGAAGCTCGATTAAGGCAAGCCGTGCGTCATATCGCAACCTGTTTAGATAAAACAGCCCAAGCACCATTGCAATCGGTCTGATTGCAGGAACAAAGCAAAATTTCGAGGCATTGACCGATGTTACCCAGGGTACAGATCTCGCTTGATTTAACCGATCTAGACGAAGCCTTAGCAACCGCACAGCAAGCCGTCGATGTCGGGGTGGATTGGCTTGAAGCCGGCACACCTTTGATTCTAGCGGAAGGACTCCGCGCGATTCGAGGACTTCGCCAGCGCTTTCCAACGATCCCGATCATCGCCGATCTAAAGACGATGGATGGTGGCTATTTGGAAGCCGAGATGATGGCCAAGGCTGGTGCGTCGCATGTGGTGGTCATGGCCAGGGCGCACGCCGAGACGATCAAGTGTGTAGTCAAGGCTGGCAAGGACTACGGTGTGGGAGTCATGGGAGATAATCTTGGCTACGAATCGATGATCGATGGTGCCAAGCGGCTAGAGGATTTGGGTTGCGACTATGTGATCCATCACATTGGATACGACGAGCGCCGAGGCATTGCAGCAGCAGGACACCGTCCCCCGAACCCCATGGATCAGCTCGAACAGATCGTAAAAGCCGTCTCGGTTCCGGTTCAAGCCGTCGGTGGCCTGACATTAGAGCAAGCCATTAGCACTCCGAAATTTGGTGCTCCCCTGGTGGTTATCGGAGCCCCGCTCGTGATCGATAGCGATCGCTTCACGCAAGCATCCAATGATCCCATGGGTGCCTTGCGAAGGATCTGCCAAGAGGTTCATGCCTACGGAGATATACCGGTGGGTCGATTGAGTGATTCAGTGAAAAAGTTCCATATCCAGTAGAGATATTCCAAGCGAGACTTGCTCCATGTTCAGCCAAGACGATGACTATGAATTTAACTGGAAAGCCCTTTGGATTCCCCTTGCCGTTTTGCTTGTGGTCGTTCCATGTTTATATTTCTTCCACAGAATGCAACTTGGGCGATTAGAAACCTATCTTTTGGGAGATATTGAATCGGCTAAGAACAAAGGAGACCAGGACGTAACAATCAAAAAACTGAATCGATTTATGGTCTATCGCCCCGATGCGCCCAAGCAGAAGGTAGAACTAGCCGAATTGCTTTCGGATCCAAAGTCTCCGAAACTCAATACCGATTCTTTGATACCGCTGA
>JBJSXX010000039.1:0-3012 GCA_046086605.1 Pirellula sp.
TCCATCCGAACAAAACTTCCATTGACTGCAAAGCCAACCCCTTTCGATTGTTCGTAATCGAATTCCTCAATGCCATCTTTTTTCTTGAGATCAACTCCATATGTCCATTGATCTTTTGATGGATCAACATCCCATAATGCGTCTGCGTAGTTGTATTCGGATGGCAAACAAAAAACCCATTGCGCCCTTGGAAAGAATCTCGGGTAGAGATCTTTGAAGCGGTTCACAGATGCCTGTTCTTCAGAACGATAAACGATCGTTATCCGAGAACGCTTAAGGTTTTCGAAGTGTGTGTTTTCAGCTAGAAACAAGGCCAATTGTTGTCCTGTGTGGCCGAATCCGACGATGACATAATGAGCGACCTCTTCGGGCTTTTTCGGTCGACGCGAGAGCACCTCATTGTCAAATAAGTCTCGCATGGACTCTTCGAGGGGGTTGAAGTACAAAATTTGCTTTCGTAATCTTGCGTCATCCTTTTCAATCTTCTCCGAGATGATTCGCTCTAGTCGCATTTGATTCAGGTGTACGTAGATCTTGGGTATTGGTGCATCTTTCTTCGTTCTATCAAGCGTGCTGATGACATCCGCAACGATATCAAGGTTTGCTTCGTCAGAACCGGTAACCACAAAAATCTCATTAGCGAGATAGCATCTAGCACGCTTGAGATTTCGGAGGAGCGTTGCATCGGCAATCATGACATTGGCTCCAAGTTCACGAAGCTCATCAAATGCAGGGCTGTTAGGATCCTTTTCAATCACCGTCACCTTGTTGAACTTGCTTTTGTCTTGGAGCAGATTCTTTGCCAACACCGTACCGATACGTCCACTTCCACAAATAAGAGTGTGGCTGCGCTGCCGCTTAATGATCCAATCAAGAATCTCTTGCGAAAACAGTTTCGTGTAAGCATCGTAAGCCAACAACGAAACAAAAGCCAAACCGAACATTCGCCCGATGCGAGTCCAGAACGAATCCCGAGGCGTCACCGTTCCATCGGCAAAAAACTGTGTCCACGACAAATAGAACTTATCGGTCCAATAAGGGCTCAAGCCATCAGACTCTTCCTTGGCCTTGTCGTCCTTTGTCTGGACAGGTTCTCCGCTGCTGAAATACTTCTTTGGCGGAGGATTCAATTTCGCATATTGGTCAATGAAATTCCCGATCGTTCCACAGACCAACCCACCGATGAGAAGTCCCATTAGCATCGGACCTCGGTACTCGACAAAATCCGTGATCGATTTACCCTTTTCAGACGTTATCCAGGGCCTGAAGAAGGTCGATAGCACCACAAACAAGAGTGCGACCGCAATGAAGAAATGAAGCACATCACCGATCAAACCGCAGCAGGAAGGGATCAACTCGAGCGAAAAACTCTGTGGCATGGTAGGCGAAAATCAAGAAAAGGTGTCTGACGCAACCAGGATTATATTAGATGAGATTGTAATCGATCTGAAACACTGTTGCTTGGTTTTGTTATACTGCTGACCCATTCGAGGAAAGCTCGAAGAGGACCAACGAACACAAACACCCCCCAATCATCTCATAAGCATCGCATCCCATGCCTTCGGACAACGCACTTCCATCTCCTGCTGAGATCGTCGCCCATTTGGATCAATTCGTCTGTGGACAAAACAAAGCCAAACAAGACATCGCCGTATCGGTCTACAACCACTACATCTCGCAAGTCTACCGTGACCAATTCGGTAGCGATCTGGGACGTTACCATATCCTGATGCTCGGGCCGACCGGCTCCGGCAAAACATTCATTGTCACAACCCTCGCCGATTATCTTGGGGTGCCCGTCAGCTTTGCCAGCGCCACCTCGCTTGTCGAAGCCGGATACAAAGGCCGCTCGGTCGATGACATCATCAAGTCGCTGCTGGATCGTACTCACGGAAATCCTCGGTTGGCCGAACGCGGGATCTTGTTCATCGATGAAATCGACAAAATCCGGAGGATGGATGTCGGAGGGCAACGCGATGTCAGTGGCGAAGGTGTACAAAATGCACTGCTCACCTTGCTCGATGGCCGGATTGCTGACAGCGTCGACAGTGTCAAGCACGAGCCTGTCGATACCTCAAGGATCCTGTTTGTGTGCACCGGAGCCTTTGTCGGATTGCAAGAGATCGTCGAGCGACGACTGCATGCCAACGAGCACAGTGCGATAGGATTCAGCCGGCGCGGAAAGTCCGAACTTGAAAAAGTTCCCGATCAACCGATCTACCAAGCGTTATGCCAAGCCGTCACGAGCGACTTGGTCGAATTCGGAATGATCCCTGAATTCATCGGACGGTTTGCGACCCTCACCGCCTTGCACGAACTGGGACGTGACGATTTGCGATCGATCATCAGCGACCAAACCGCCGGTTCGGCGCTGGAAAAGCAAAAAAAGCTTGCTGAAGTACACGGGATCGAGTTGGTGATCACCGACGATGCGCTCGATGCGATTGCCGACGAAGCCATGCGGCTTGGTACCGGTGCTCGCGGGTTGCATCGTCTGATCGGACGCGCCGTAGACGCGGTCGACCATCGCTGGGTCGAGTTGGCTGACGATGGGGTTACGAAAGTGATCATTGATCGAAGCAGTGCTACGGGCCAGAAGGAGCCACGGATGGAGAAGGGTAAAAGCCGTTTCGAGCGCAGCGATTTGCAGATGCGCCAGGAGGTGATGGCATCGTTGCCAAGACCTCCATCGGCTTCTCCTAGCAAGGCTTCGAGCAAGTCAACGGCAGGCTTAGCCGAAGGCCTAACTGACACGCGGGGATGGACGGCAGATCAGATCGAAGGATTGCTGACCAAGGTCAAGAAGGATTTGGATTGGGAGAACACCACGGGGAGTGCCCGCAAGTGGTGGACAACGTTCGAGGAAGAGAACAAGACTCGAATGCCTTTGGTATTGCGGTTAGCCGAGGAATTGAAGAATCGCAAGGCGACGATCACCGAATTCTTTTTGGCTTATGTTTACAGCAACACTGACAACATTATGGCAAACCTCCACTACCTTGATTACGTCCG
>JBJSXX010000040.1:0-3658 GCA_046086605.1 Pirellula sp.
CTCGGGATGCTACTTGGGACAACCTTCGTTCGAAAATTTTGTAGCTTTTGCGTGCATGTACTTTATCAGTGCCATCGAGTTCGAAAAGCAACTTGCACAGGATCCTGCTCGTTGGCCCATGGGTTTCCTGCAAAGCAAAGATCGCGAACTATCGCAAGTTGCGAATCAGGCTTATCAAGGGCTTGAGCAGATTTCAGTCGACAAGCAGCAAGGCGAGGCGTTTCCACAGCAGGTTCGATCTTGGATAGAACCTTGGAATCGTATCGGACTGCTCGATCCAAGCTATGCAAATCGCATCGCCCACTCGGTGGCCCCCAAGTATGCATCGAGTCTTGAGGCCCTGTGCTTGGACCTGTAGTCTTTAGGCTTCGTCGAGGATTTCGACGGCTCGGAACTTTTCTCCTTCGAGCATCGAGAGGCTTGCACCTCCACCGGTGCTGACGTGGGTGACCGAGTCAGCAAAGCCGAGTTGCTCGATGGCCGCGGCGCTGTCGCCACCACCGATGATGCTTACCGCGTCGCTCTGTGCAATGGCCTTAGCCACCGCCTTGGTTCCTTCGTCGAAGGGAGGCATTTCGAAGACACCCATCGGGCCGTTCCAAACCACCGTCTTTGCAGACTTGACGATCTGGGCATAACGCTGGGATGTGTCAGGTCCGATGTCGAGGCCTTCCCATCCATCGGGGATTTCTCCTGCAGCGACGACTTGCTTGTTGCAATTGCTGTTGAAAGCATCACCGCAGTGGGTATCGGTCGGCAGGATGAGTTTACCGGATCCGGATCCGATGAGCTCTTTCGCTAGCGGAACCTTGTCAGGTTCGACGAGACTCTTTCCGGTTTTACCACCTTGCGCCAGCGAGAATGTGTAAGCCATGGCACCGCCGATGAGGACATAGTCGCAAACGCCCAGTAGGTTTTTGATCACGTTGATTTTATCGCTGACTTTGGCTCCGCCGAGGATAGCCACAAAGGGGCGAGCAGGGTTGCTGATCGTGTCGCTGAGGTACTGGATCTCTTTAGCAACAAGGAAGCCGACGACTTTGGGTTTGTTTCCCATGGCAAGTGGGACGGCAACCATGGAAGCTTCTTCGCGGTGACAGGTTCCGAAGGCATCGTTGCAGTAGATGTCGGCAAAGGAGGCGAGGGTTTTGGAGTAGGACTCTTCGCCATCTTTCTCGCCAGGGTTGAACCGAACATTTTCCAGAACCAGGACATGGCCAGCTTGTAGCTCGGCGACTTTGGCCTGTGCATCAGGCCCGACGGTATCGCTGGCAAAGGCGACTGGTTTACCGAGGAGTTCGCCGAGTCGCACCGCCGTCGGACGAAGAGTAAACTCTGGCTCAGGACCTTTTCCTTTGGGTCGTCCAAGGTGGCTCATGAGGATCAGTTTGCCACCTTGGTCGAGAACCGATTGGATCGAGGGGATAGCCATTCGAATGCGGCGATCATCGGTAATCGCGCCTGAATCGTCTTGGGGGACATTGAAATCGACCCGCATCAAAACGACTTTGCCGCGACAATCCACATCTGCAATACTTTTCTTGGCCATGTTTACTCTCGATAAAACGACGAACTGGTTGAATGATTAGCTCCAATAGGGCGAGCTAACGGGGCTTGATTATCGAGAGGTTTTCCGGGAGCGAAAGCCCCAACAGGCATTGATGTCAGTGATTGTGTCGAGGCACTTTGTTGCAAACATCGCGGAATGAGCAGGCAAAATCCAAACAGCCACCGGTATGAAGCTGCCCTACGTTTTGACGGTAAAGGTATTGCCAAGGTGTCGCTGTTTCGGGAGCTTGATCGACCGAGAAACTTTTGCGTAACGTCCACTCATGGGGATCGACCAATGCGTCGACGCTTCGCGTGGCTAGGTCGATACGTACAAGATCACCGGTTTGCAATTTGGCTAGGCCCCCACCTGCGAGTGCTTCAGGCGAAGCATTCAGGATCGATGGGCTCGCCGAGGTTCCGCTTTGTCGACCGTCGCCCAAAGTTGGCAATTGGCCGACCCCTTGTTGGATCCAGCGATCCGGTGGAAGCATGTTGACGACTTCGCCGCTCCCAGGGAACCCCAAGGTGCCGCATCCGCGGATAACCAGAAGCGTATTCGGATCACAGGTGCCTTGGATTTGGTTGATTCTCTCGTGGTAGTCTTCAGGGCCATCAAAGACGATGGCCTTGGCGAGAAACGCGTTTGGATCTGACGGGTTCGAAAGATACTGCTTGCGGAACTCTGGACTGATGACGCTGGTTTTGATCAAGGCCGCATCGAAAAGGTTGCCACGTAGCACTAGGAACCCCGCGTCGACTTTGAGCGGGTCCGCGATGGTGCGAATAATCGCACCATCGGGTGTTGGGGCTTTTTCGATATTATGCTCGATGGATTTGCCGGTGCAGGTCATCGGCGAGCCATCGAGGATACCTGCTTGCAGGAGCTCCTTCATCACCGTTGGTAATCCACCACAGCGGTGGAAGTCTTCGGCAAGAAGCGCGCCGGCGGGTTGTAAGTTCACCAGCAGGGGGACTCGATATCCATGATCTTCCCAGTCTTGGATGCTCAGTTCGATTCCTGCATGGCGCGCGATGGCGATAAAGTGGGGTGGACAATTCGTAGAGCCTCCGAGGGCTGTATTGACTCGGATCGCATTGAGCATCGATGTTCGGTTGAGGATTTTTAGGGGGCGCAGATCCTCATGCACCATTTCGACGATCCGTTTGCCGGCCGCATGGGCGGCTTGGGCTCGCTCTCGGTAGGGAGCTGGAATGGCTGCGGTGCCTGGGAGTGCCAACCCGACGGCTTCGGCCAAGCAGTTCATCGAGAGGGCCGTTCCCATGACGTTGCAGTGACCCGGACTCGGGGCCGAAGCTGCCAGCAGATCCATAAATTTCTGCTGGTCGATCAGACCTGCGCTGAGTCGACGTCGGGCTTCCCAAATGATCGTGCCGGCACCTGCAAGTTCGCCATCGAGGTAGCTGTTGAGCATCGGTCCACAGTTAAAGATCAGCGATGGAAGATTCGTAGTGACTGCGGCCATCATCGCCGCCGGGGTCGTTTTATCGCAACCGGTTGTGAAGATGACGCCATCGAGTGGGTAACCATGGAGGATTTCAACAAGGGCGATGTAGGCAAGATTCCGATCGAGTGCTGCCGTCGGTCGACGCACGGACTCTTGGATCGGATGCATCGGGAAGACCATTGGAACACCACCGGCATCACGTACCCCATCGCACAATCGCGAAACGGTCTGAAAGTGGGCTCGATTGCAGGGTGCAAGATCGTTTGCCGACTGAGCGATCCCGATGATCGGTCGACCGGCTTGGAGTTCTCCAAGAGTCATTCCGTAATTGAGGAATCGCTCGAGATACAGTGCCGTCATTCCAGGATTGCTGGGGTTATCCCACCACTGCTGGGATCGAAGTTTCAGATGATTCATGACAAACGATAGGCTAGAAGCATTAGAGTGATGTTACAGCGGTGGATGGATCCATTATGGTGGCTAGTCGAATACGCTACTAGCTTTTATCGTACTCGAAAAGAAGCGTTGGGACTTAGGGGCTTCGAGTACCAGTAGTGCTTTCCCACCGCACTGCGGTGGTGGCAAAAGCGAAAGAGTCGACGGGTGCTCGATACTCGTCGCTCGCTCGGAAGTGTGATCAA
>JBJSXX010000041.1:0-18046 GCA_046086605.1 Pirellula sp.
CCGGATCTACCTTTGCGAAATCTCGATGCCTTTGTTCAAACCTTTCAAAGCCAACAGAAGATTTGGATCGGTCAAACCGAATCAGTACTTATGGCCCTCGATGGTTGGATTGAGAATCCCCAAGGCATATCGCTTGAGCAACTGGCCACTCAGATCCAAGCTCCTCCCGCGATTGTCAAAGCGTGGGCTCGCACCCTGGGCTTATCCGACAACTCTGATCCAACGTCCAATGCGAACCCGGCTCGCAGACGACTGGTCAATAAATCAGAAAACATGTCGGGCTTTGCATTTGTCACCGGTTGGTCGGCCGAGGACGCACTATTTATTCTTGCAAACTCTTCGGATCAGCACGTGCGCATCCCTGGCAACATGCCACCCAAGAGCATTGCAGTGCATCCATCCCCAACTCGATCGATCTGTACTTCATGGAAGGCTCCGATGCCAATGAAGATCGATTGCCAAGCCTTAGTGCGCCACGCACATACCGAGTGTGGCAATGGGATCGCTTGGCGAGTCGAACTCAGACGAGGTTCACTCAGCCAGGTTCTCTCGTCGGGTTTTTCTGCAGGGGCCAAAGATGTGCCGATCGGACCTCACAAGTCGCTAAGAGTTCGCGCCCATGATGAATTGGTGCTGGTCATCGAACCGAGAGACTCGAACCACTCATGCGATTTAACAGCCATCGACATGACCATTACCGCTTCGCAAACAGCCAATTCGTCAGAAGAGACTTGGAACCTTACTCAGGATCTACACCCAAATATCTTGGAGTCAAATCCACATGCCGACTCCAAGGGCCGTCCAGGCGTATGGGAATTCTTCACCGAACCAGCGTTGGGTAATAAAGCGGCAATTGAAAGTGGTTTTATCCCGCCCGAGAGCCTGCTTGGTAAATGGTTCAATGAACCCGATGCATCGGTTCGCAAGGAACTCATCAGCAATCTTCAAAAACTGCTTTTGAATCCAAGTAGCGTATCTGCCGATAGTCCCGATGGTCTGCTGGTAGCTCGCCTCTCGTCGGCTTCCGGATCGTTTTTTATGGCCGCGATGGAGTCCAGTATGCAACCTCAGAAAGAGGAATCTGCAGGGACAGATAAGCCCTCTGACTCGGTTCTTTACGGTTGGAATGCATCGATGTTCGGAGCCGAAGTTGCAGGTACCAAACTCTCCGAAAATCAGGTGCTAGTGCGTGCTCCAGAAATGATCGAGATTCGATTGCCTGCGAGCATCGCCGCGGGTGCCGAGCTGGTCGCATCGGCCTCTGTCCACCCAATTGCAGGGAAAAATGGAAGCGTCCAAGTCGCTTTGAGTGATCGCAAGCCCGAGAAAGGAGCCGGACCGATCCCTAAGACCGATGTGGTGGCTAAAGACCCCAACTGGACCAATGTTTCACGTCAAATTCAAGTCGACGCTCCGGTTCTGGTGTCAGCAAGCGGCCAAGCTCAAGCTCGAATCGAGGAGTCCTTTGATCGCTTTCGCAGCATCTTTCCAATCGCTCTGTGTTACACCAAGATCGTACCGGTCGACGAAGTCGTAACGCTGACGCTCTTTTATCGAGAAGACGAAATGCTCAAAAAACTCATGCTCGATGACCAGCAAGCAATGCAACTCGAAAGGCTCTGGGCACAGTTGCATTTCGTTAGCCAAGATGCTCTCAAGTCGGTCGATGCCTATGAACAACTTTGGCAGTTCGCAACTCAGGATGCAGACCCTAGCGCCTTTGAACCACTCCGCGAACCGATCCAGCGTAAAGCAGCCGAGTTTCGCCAGACGATGCTCGATGCTCAGGACAAACATGTCGCTTCGGTATTGGAGTTCGCTCAGCGAGCCTATCGGCAACCCCTTTCTGATGGGCAACGTCAAACACTCCTGAGCCTCTACAAGAATCTCATCGCTAACGAAACTCCCCACGAGGATGCGATCGGTCTTTTGGTCGCAAGGATTTTGGTTTCGCCCGAGTTCCTTTATCGTGTCGAACGCCCCGCAGAAGGAACCGACAAGCCGGCGAACATCACCGACTTGGAACTTGCTAATCGTCTGAGCTACTTTCTATGGGCGTCGATGCCCGACGAAACACTCATCGATTTGGCTCAATCGAATCGGTTATCTGATCCGCAAACACTTCGAGCTCAAGTCCAACGGATGCTCAAGGATCCCAAAGCCCAACGGATGGCTGTCGAATTTGGAACGATGTGGCTTCATATCCGAGATCTGGATGTTCTTGACGAAAAAAGCGAAACGCATTTTCCGGAGTTCGCCCTGATCCGAAGTGATCTCTACAAAGAAGCGATCTGCCTTTTTTCCGACGCACTTGCCAACGACCGAAGTGTGCTCGATCTGCTCTCTGGCGATTACACATTCCTCAACGGACGCCTTGCAAACTACTACGGTATCCCCGATGTTGGGCCCGAGGATGCATCAGAACCATGGCGCAAAGTCGACGGTGTACGCAAATATGGCCGAGGTGGAATTTTGACACTCGGTGCGACGCTGGCCAAACAGTCGGGTGCGTCTCGCACAAGTCCGATCCTGCGAGGAAACTGGTTGTGCGAAGTTGTCCTGGGCGAGAAACTGCCCAAGCCTCCTAAAAATGTACCCGTGCTTGCTGAGTTGCCGCCTGAGGGAATCACCGAAAGGGAACTGACCGAACGTCATTCCAGCGATCCTGCTTGTTCCAAATGCCACCAACGAATCGATCCTTACGGCTATGCTTTAGAAAACTACGATGCAATCGGTCGATTCCGTAGCCGCGACGCATCGGGTAACGCGATCAATACATCGACCCTGCTTCCCACGGGCCAAAAAATCGAGAACTTCGATGATCTACGAAACTACCTCGAAGTCCATCGCAAAGAGGACTTCGTACGGCAGTTTAACCGCAAACTTCTGGGGTATGCCTTGGGGCGATCCGTTCAGCTTTCCGACGAACCGATCCTCACTGAGATTCTCCAGCAGCAAAGGGCAGGGGGGTGGAGCATCCAAGAAACCATCTGCCAGATTGTCTTGAGTAAGCCCTTTCGACAAATCCGAGGAAAAGATTTCCAAGACGAAGCCTTGCAGCAATAATTTCAATATTCCTTCCACACAGCACAATCCAAAGGTTCCATCATGAATCCTATGGCCAAGTTCGACGCCCTGAGTCGCGATCCAGCCTCCTTTTCCAGACGAGCCTGGCTCCGGGGGCTCGGTGTCACCATGGCGCTACCTTGGATGGAGTCACTACCAGCTTGGGGGAGCCAGGAGACATCGGCTAACACGCCAGAGGCTCCGGTACGCTTAGCGATCCTTTTTGCAGGCAACGGCTTTCACGGTGGCGAGTGGTGGGCCAAAGAAGAACAAGGCAAATTGCAACTGGGGCGAGTCCTGGCCCCTTTGCAGGAGTTCGCCGACTCTACGTTGTTCATCAAAGGGCTCTACAACGCCGAAGCTCTCAAAGGGAACATCCACAGTTCGCAGACCGGAAACCTCCTTTCTGGCGCTCCACTGACTGCAGGAGGTGAGATTCGATCCGGAACGAGTATCGATCAACTCTTGGCTCAAACCATCGGTCGACAGACCAAAGTTCCCAGCTTGGTATTGGGTTGCGAAAAATCCAATCCATCGGTACATAAGAACTACTCGATGATCTACAGTTCGCACATTTCGTGGTCAAGCCCTACGACACCAACCCCCTTAGAACTCTACCCAGCCCTGGCCTTCGATCGTCTCTTCAAAGACGAGAACCACCGAGGCGATCAAAGTGTACTCGACTCGGTGCTTGAACACGCCGGAGACATTCGTCGCCAGATCAGTAGCAGTGATCGTCAGAAGTTCGACGAATATCTGGATTCGGTCAGAGATGTCGAGCAACGGATTGCAAACGCTGGTAAGCGAGGAGAATTGCAAGGATGGAAACCGACACTGGATAAGCCCAATATGGACAGGCCTGCCGATGGGATTCCCCAGGATATCTCGGAGCACATGCGACTCATGTGCGATATTTTGGTTCTTGGGTTCCAAACCGATACGACACGCATCTCGACGCTTAAACTCAACAACGACCATTCCTCGTTGCGATTCCCGCATCTTGGCGTCGATTACATGATCCACCACTTGCTCTCCCACTCCGATACCGAGGATTGGCTCAAGGTCAATCAATTCTTCACTCAGCAGATGGCTTACATTGCCAAACGGCTCAGTCAGATCCAAGAAGGGGAACGCACCGCGCTTGACAATTCGATGATCATGCTTTGTTCGAGCATGATGACCGGTAGCCATGACGCTTCGCAACTTCCGGTAGTGATGGTCGGTAAGGGGGGCGGCAAGATCCAGACCGGCAAGGTGCTCGATTACCGTCAGAACCCAGAACGTCAGATGTGCCGACTGTATATGTCGATGATGCAGAAAATGGGCATCGAGCAATCGAGCTTTGGGGATGCTAAATCGGCTCTGCCCGAAGTCTAACTTCTTTCGAACGTACAAAATAACAGCGTAACAAGAAAGCCAATCCGATGGTTAAACTCGGTGCCCACATGAGCATCGCCGGTGGTTATTACAAAGCCGTCGATGCTGCCGCTCAGTTCGGGATGGATGTCGTTCAACTCTTTACCAAGAACAACAATCAGTGGAACGCCAAAGAGATCACGCAAGGCGAGGTTCAGCAGTTTTCTAAATCGCTGAAAGAATCCGGTGTGTCCAACCCCCTCTCGCATGCTTCTTATCTGATCAACCTAGCCTCTCCTAAAGACGATCTTTGGGCAAAGAGCATCGATGCGATGGTCGTCGAGTGGCAGCGGGCCGCTCAGCTTGGACTCGATGGAGTGGTCGTCCATCCAGGAGCTTTTGTCGATTCCAATGCAGAGTCGGGACTCGAACGCATCGTTCAAGGAGTTGCACAAGCAGCCCAACGGGTCGACGCCAAGGACTGTTGGTTGCTTTTGGAAAACACAGCAGGGCAGGGCTCCTGTTTAGGTTGGAGTATGGAGCAACTCGGTTGGATGCTCGAGCGAATAGGCGAATCGATGCGAGTAGGGGTTTGCTTGGATACCTGCCATGCCCATGCCGCTGGATATGATTTTGCAAGCGAAAGCGGTTTCAAGGCTTGGGAAAAAGACGCCAAGAAGCATGGGGTACTCGAAGCCATCCGCGCATTGCATCTTAACGACAGTAAGAAAGGGTGCGGCTCGCGTGTCGATCGCCACGAGCATATCGGTCTAGGAACGATTGGCAAAGAAGGCTTCGAGCGAGTCCTCAAACATCGCGTGCTCAAGAAATGGCCGATGTACCTAGAGACAGAAAAAGGGCAAGACGACAACGGCCAAGAATGGGACGCCATCAATCTGAGTGTTCTTAGGGAACTGGCAGAATAAAAAACCATGCACAAGTCAAAAGTCTCGCAACTTTTTTTCCTGGTGTCGGCCGTATTGCTTGTGTGGGTTAGCTGGAGCTATGAGTCCTTGGCTCAATCCACCGATTTGATTCGAGTCATGAGCTTTAACATACGTTATGGCACCGCCAACGACGGCATCAATCGTTGGGATTTGC
The DNA here is from genome assembly GCA_046086605.1 of Pirellula sp. Taxonomy (GTDB): domain Bacteria; phylum Planctomycetota; class Planctomycetia; order Pirellulales; family Pirellulaceae; genus JBKCUI01. The sequence continues at coordinate 5,524 of JBJSXX010000041.1, forward strand.
GCAAGGAGTTTTTGGTAGAAACGATTCGCAACTTTGATCCCGACTTGCTCGGGACCCAGGAGACTCTCGCAAGCCAAAGGGATTATCTCGCACAGGCCCTTGATGGCTACGGCGTGGTCGCAGCGGGCCGCGATGATGGCAAAGACGGGGGCGAAATGGCGGCCTTGTTTTATCGCAAAGATCGTTTCGAGCCTATCGAACAAGGACATATCTGGCTAAGCGAAACGCCTGAGAAAGTGGGGAGCAAAGGCTGGGATGCAGCGTTGCCGAGGATCGCAACTTGGGTCAAACTCAAAGATCTCCAGTCAGCCGATTCCAAACCGATCCTGTATCTCAATGCCCATCTGGATCACAAGGGGCAAAGGGCTAGACTTGAAAGTTGCCGTCTGATTCGAAGCAAGTTGTCGGAGCTGGGAGCCGATGCAAAGTGGATCGTTACCGGGGACTTCAATGCAGCCCCCAACGAGCCACCTTACAGCGCCCTATTTGACGATGTTGCCGATCGCAAACTGCTCGACACCCATCGAGTTGTCCATCGAAGCCCAGAGGCCAACGAAGGGACTTTTTCATCGTTTGATGCCAGCAAGACAACCGGACCGCGAATCGATTGGATCGGTTGCTCCGAGGACTTCCAGGTTCGTTTGGCAAGGATCGATCGGACCAGTCGCGACGGGCGTACTCCATCGGACCATTTCCCGGTCATCGCTGTCTTGCGACCCGCTTCCAAAAACGCCTCGGTACGGGTACTGAGTTACAACATCCATCATGGTCGAGGCATCGATGATAAGCTTTCGCTCGAGCGAATCGCTAAAGTCATCCGACAAGCCGATGCGGATGTTGTGGCTCTGCAGGAGGTTGATCAAGGTTGCGGACGTAGCGACCGTAAACTGCAGGTCCAAGAACTTGAAAAACTCACAGGCTACTATGGCGTTTTTGGTAAGGCGATCGATTTCGATGGTGGAGAGTATGGCCAAGCCATTTTGAGTCGTTGGCCAATCAAGCAAAGCACCGTGCATCGTTTGCCCAACGAGCAGCAAGCCAATGGATCGATGCGTGAGCAGAGGATCGTCTTGGAGGCGATGGTCTTGAGCGACATGGGACCGATTCGGTTTCTTGGAACCCATTTGGATCATTCCAAAGAGGATTTGCGAGCCGAGCAAGCTCGTGCGGTCGATCGACTGCTAGATACGATTGTTTTTGCAGAGACCAAATCGATTGCGACGGTCTTGGCAGGGGACTTCAATGATGTGCCCAAGAGCCCTGCGCTGGAGTGTTTTCACGAGCGATGGCAGATCGATCCGAAGAAAGATAGTCCAGCTTTGGCGACGTATCCAAGCCAGTCACCTCGAACCAGGATCGATTATGTAGCGGTCGAACGTTCAGGCTTGCTGGTGCTAGAGACGCTCAATGTACTGCCTGAGTCGATTGCGTCGGATCATCGCCCCATTTTAGCGGAGTTGATGATTCCGTAGTGGTTAGATTCTTTTGAACATCTTATCGAGTTGTTCGCGAGAGAAGAACAATGCGGTCGGGCGACCATGCGGACAGTGATGCGTGTCATGGTACAAATGCCTTTGTTCGAGCAAGGCTGTGATCTCCGGATCGCTTAAACGATCTCCTGCCTTGATCGCCGCCTTGCAAGCCATCATGTTCATCAGTTCGTCAAGTACATCTTGTGCATTGACCTTTTTGCCACCCGACATAAGGGCTTCGAGAACCTGTCTGAGCATTTCTTCCGGAGCGCGTTTGGACAAGATCGATGGATAAGCATTTAGGACAATCGTATCGCCTCCAAACGACTCGACTTCGAAGCCGATTTCGGCAAGCATCTCTTTGGAGTCCAGGGCCATGGCAGCCTCTGCCGATGTCAATTGCACCGTGGCCGGTACGAGCATCCGCTGCCGATCCAACGACTTCGAGAGAACCTTGGTCTTGATCTGCTCGAAGAGGATTCGTTCGTGCAAAGCGTGCTGGTCGATGATGACCATCCCGGCTTCATCTTGGGTGATCAGGTATCGGTTGTGGATTTGGAATCCGACAGCTCGGGCTGAACCCATGATGTCCTGGGCACCCGAGTGCTTGGGAGAAAAATCGATCGCATCGAGAAGGGGATCAGTACTGAAGGCAACCGGGGTTTGAGCATGGCTCGCAGGGGGTGACCAAGCAGGCTCTTGTGTCGGAGCAACTGGTGTGAACGGCTCACTTCTGAACGGATCGTTTGAAAACCCCGAACTCGGAAACGGGCGAAAGTCTGGTACGCTCTGTTGCGATCGGGCCCAGTCCATCAGTGCGGTATTTGAACTCGCTGGAGCCATCGAAGGAGTGTTGGCGGGCCCAAGTGCTGGAGTTGGAATCTGTGCTGCTTGGGGATCGATCGCTGCGTCACGGGGTTTTGCGACAAGGTTCGAGGTCAAAAATCGGTGCCGGATCGTATGCAGGAGTCGACTATAGATTGCACCGCTATCCTCGAAGCGGACTTCGACCTTGGTCGGATGCACATTCACGTCGACTGTCTTTGGAGCGATCTCCATTTGCAAAAAACACACAGGCATTCGGCCCACCATCAGCAGGCCTCGATAGGCTTCTGACAAAGCATGTTGCAAGGCTCGGTCGCGAATGTATCTGCCATTGAGGAATAGATACTGCATGCGATTGTTGCTGCGAGATAGGCTCGGATCGGTCACATACCCTCGTACCTTAACCTTCTCGTCCTGGTGCTCGACGGAAATCAACGCATCGGCAACTTCGTCCCCGAAAAAGGCCCGAATGCGATCGGCCCATCTGCTGGTTTCTGGCAAGTCGTATTGCACGCGATCATTGCTGCACAAGATCATGTGAACGTGAGGAAACGCGAGAGCCACTCGGGTGAAGGCTTCGACGACATGCCCCATCTCGGTCGATGGAGTTTTCATGAATTTGCGTCGAACCGGCGTGTTGAAAAACAGATGCCGAACCTCGATCGTCGTTCCGATATCCATCGCACAAGGCTTGATCGCTTCACGCTCAGAGCCTTGTGCTCGCAACTCGTAGCCGCTGTCGCTCGATGCGACCCGACTGCGAAGCGTCATGTGGCTGATTTCGGCAATCGATGCAAGAGCCTCACCGCGAAAACCTAAAGTTCGAACATCGAAAAGATCCTCGGAGTCCTTAAGCTTACTGGTTGCGTGCGGGGCGAGTGCCAGTTCGAGTTGCTCAGGCTCAATCCCGCATCCATTGTCGCTAATGCGGATGAGATCTGTTCCGCCTCCCTCGACCAATACCTCGATCAACGTCGCGCCAGCATCGACGCTATTTTCAAGCATCTCCTTGACGACACTCGCAGGCCGCTCGATGACTTCCCCAGCAGCTATTTTATTGACCAGACTTACCGGCAGTTGTCGTATGATTGGCATCCGAGCGGGATATGCTCCTTTGAAAGTGCATCATTGGATTGAATCTTGTCAAAGTATAAGCCTTCAGGCTAGGTCAGCAACCCAAAAGGAGTTTTCCAAGTTCGCATCCACGTTGGATTTGGGATACAATGGAATCCTGCAAATCAGCATCGCTCAGGCCGATGAATGGAACCGATTTGGATTTTCACTAGCGACAGCACGAAAGAAATGACACACAAGACGCATCCAAGCCCCATCCGATCAACCACGTTAAGCCGTAGGCACCTGTTGCTACTGGCATTGGCTGGATTTAGCATTGCTAGCAATCTGAATTCGGTTTTTGGACAAGACGCTACCGCAGGCGCCCAGAAGGATCTGAGCAAGTTCTACGAACCCAGAGAGTTTGTGGGTAAGAGTGGCAAGCCGCTGAAGTATCGACTGATCAAACCCCTAGACTACAAATTCGGTAAGAAATACCCGATCGTGCTATTCCTACACGGTGCGGGTGAACGCGGTGAGGACAATGCCGTAACGCTCAAGCATGCTGCAAAAGATTTCGCCGGCGATGCTTTGCGAGCCAAGTACCCAGCGTATGTTTTGATTCCTCAGTGCCCTACTGGAAAGAAGTGGTCCGAGGTTGATTGGTCTAAAGACTCTAGCGAACTTCCGCAGGACCCGAGCGACTCGATGCAGAGCATCAAGGAGTTGCTCGATGAGATGGTCGAGAATGCCGGTGTCGATAAAACACGAATCTACATTACGGGCCTTTCGATGGGTGGCTATGGGACTTGGGATGCCATCGCTCGCTATCCTGGATTCTTTGCTGCCGCAGCGCCGATCTGTGGTGGTGGGGATCCAAAGACCGTTGAGCGGTTCAAGTCGTTGCCGATTTGGTGCTTTCATGGTGCAAAGGATCAGGTCGTTAAGGTCAACCGAAGTCGTGAGATGGTCGACGCCCTCAAGCAGCTTGGGTCACCGGTTAAATACACCGAGTACCCAGAAGCTCAGCACGACAGTTGGACTCAAACCTACTCCAACCCCGAACTCTACGATTGGATGTTCTCCCAACGACGCGAAAGCCAATAGTCACAGGACTCGCTCTCGTATTACAACGGCTTACTCGTAGATACTGTTTTTCTATGCTCTACCTGCGTTCCAGAAAGTGTTTTCTTGGTTGCATGCTCTTGCGACTCATGATCCTGTTACTCAGTATTCATGTGGCCAACGCGCAAGAGGAACCCGCAAAAGAGCCACCTGTAAATGAGGTGCCTAAGGTTGCTTCGAAGCAAGCTTGGGTCGACTTCTCTAAGGACATTGCACCGATCTTGCGCGAACATTGTTTGCAATGCCATAGCGGAGCGCAGCCCAAAGGTGGCTTTGATATCTCCGATCGTGAAGCTCTTTTGGGATACATCACCCCGGGCTCGATCGACGAGAGTTCTTTGTGGACTGATTACCTGACCGCTAAGCCAATCTCAGAGGATGCTGAAAGTTTGGTGATGCCTCCGGATGGGCCATTGCCCAAAGCCAAGCTTGCGATGCTCAAGCTCTGGATCCAAGAGGGGGCAAACTGGCCTGAGTCCGATAAGCTTGATGAGCAAGCCGATCGCGTATCGGCCGAGGCTTTAGGCGCCAACGCCTCGACCCCTCGGCGTTTGTACCTAGCGATCGGTTATTTTCATCCTGTGGTGGTACACTTCCCGGTCGCACTTCTTTCCCTAGCAGGTCTGGCGATCATTCTTTCATGGATGTTCGGACAAAGCTGCGTGCGTTTTGCGTATGTATGTCTGGTACTAGGGGCTTTCGGTAGTGTCGCTGCCGCACTGATGGGATGGTCGTTTGCTGAAATACGCGGGCTTGCAGGCTGGACCGAGCTTATCACCTCTAGCAGCAATGAACAACAATCCAATGAGTTCTTTCACCGTTGGCTCGGGACCCTCACGGCCCTGGCAAGCCTAGCGGTCGCATGGATGGCTTACCGCTCCAAAAAAGCCGATGGGACTCGACCTGGTTGGGGTTGGAAAACCGGAGCCTTAATCTTGGCTGCTCTTGTTGGTATCGTTGGTCATCAAGGTGGCGAAATGGTTTATGGAGATATCTTTGCCCAAGCTATTGAGCAATTGAATCGAAGGTAAGCAAGAACTTATTTTTTTCAATTAAAGAATCCACTATGCTTTACAGCAAACTGATCCATCCAGATATTTTGCGTATCTTGGCCCAAGCTGGCCATCATGCGACGATTCTGATCTCTGACGGCAATTATCCAGCGTCGAGCAAACGCGGTCCTCGTTCAGAGGTTGTGAGTCTAAACTTGATGCCAGGTGTAGTGACTTGCAATCAGGTTCTCGAAGCGGTCCTTTCGGCCATTCCGATCGAAGCGATTCGAACCATGCAAACCGAAAAGTCTGGTCCATACGCACTGGAGTCCGATCCGCCGGTTTGGAGCCAATACCGAAACACGATCCGCGCTGCGGGCTTGGATCTGGATCTTGTTCCCGTCGACAAGTGGGAATTCTATTCGGCCGTAGCCACCGAGGATCACGTACTGACGATTCAAACCGCAGACACCCAACGCTATGCGAATATCCTGCTGTCGGTGGGCGTTCGAATGTTTCCTCAAGGTTGAGCTAATGCGAAAGGCTCCTTGCATGCATGCCATCAACAAACTGGTCTATTTGTCGATCCTGTTACTTCTAAGTAGCACCCAGGGCTACTCGCAGGAGTTGCTCGCCAATCGCTTCCGGGGCGATCAAGGCCTCGGGGTCTACCAACAATGCCGAGTCGAGATTCCTTGGAAGGATCCGACGGTGACCAAGCTGGATTTGCCAGGGATTGGCAATGGATCTCCGGTTTTGTGGCAAGACGCCGTCGATGGCACCCGAGCCTATCTGCTGTCGGCCTCGACAAACGATGCTACGCGGCATGTGATCGCAGTCGATCTTGCGAATAATAAGGTTTTGTGGACAAAGTCTTATCCGTCGACCAAGCATCGGTTGCACCAGTTTAGTACCTACGCGTCCTCGACTCCTGCGGTCGACCCAAGTGGAATCTATGTGGCTTGGGGCGAGCCCGAGCATGTTTATGTCAAGCACTTGGGGCACGATGGACAAGAGCGCTGGACTCGGGATTTTGGTCGATATGTATCACAGCATGGTTTTGCAACCTCCCCGATGCTCCTCGATGGGAAGCTTTATTTGCTCGATAGCCAAGATGCCGAAGAACTCGAGCCAGGAGTTGAACCCGGAGAGGATCGGATGATTTCGCTCGATGCGAAAACGGGTCAGACCCTTTGGGAACGCAAGTTACCGACCAAGCGAGTTTGCTATGGATTGCCCAGCGTGAGAATACTGCCTGACGGTTCCAAAGAACTCGTGTGTGCGACAACAGCCCTAGGGATTTTTGCCATGGATCCGAATACTGGTGAGATCCGATGGAATCATGATTGCTTCAAGCAGCGAGTCTGTTCCTCAACGCTACTGGTCGGGCCCCTTGCGATCGCAACCCACGGATCGGGCGGTGGGCGAGACAATATGCTTGTTGCCTACGACATGCAAGCCAAGAAAGAGCGGTTTCGTATCCAGAGAGCGGCACCCTATGTTCCAACCCCAGTGGCCTTGGGAAATCTATTGTTCTTGTGGTCTGACGCTGGGATTGTCTCTTGCGTCAGACTCGATGACGGTCAAGTTCTCTGGAGTGAACGCATCGGTGGAAACTATTACTCCTCGCCGATTCTTCTCGGGAGTCGATTGGTTAATGTATCGGACACCGGCAATGTAACGATCTTGGCAGCCTCTGAAAAGTTCGAGAAACTTGGGACGATCGCTACCGAAGCGACTGTCCGATCTACGCTCGTGGCATCTCAAGATATGCTGCTGATGAGAACCTATGAGCAACTTTGGATCGTGCGGTAAGCCCCCTTGATCGAGCCGATCGAATTTAGAAGCGGAACAAGTAGCCATGAAGATCTTGTTTGACCAAGAGCAGATTCGTCAAGGAATCGCACAACTTGGTTCCAAGCTCAATCACAAGTACGGTCAAGATCCCATTACCGTCGTTGCAATCATGACCGGTAGTTTGGTCATGCTCGCTGATTTGATCCGGTGCTTAGAGATGCCTCTGCGAATCAGTCTGATTCGAGCGTCTTCTTACCGTGGCGGTATCTCTTCGGGTGAATTGCACGTCGAAGAGATCGAGAGACTCGATATCCAAGACCGTGACGTGCTACTGATCGACGATATCTTCGACACTGGAAAAACCCTGCTTGAGGTTTCAAAACGTTTAGAGGAATTGCGTCCAAGATCCCTAAGGACGGCAGTGTTCCTTAACAAGCAGGGAACCAGCCAAGTTCAACTGAAACCCGACTACAGTGTTTTCGACATCCCCAACAAATTTGTTGTTGGATACGGACTCGACTACGATGACTACTACCGCAACCTTCCCCATGTTGCCGTGCTTGAACCTTCCGATCTAGAGCAGCATCACGCAGCGAGTCGGTAAGTCTATGGCCATCGCCGAATCACAAACTCCAAAGAATCTCGCTGCAGAGACATCCATGAGGATCCAGGTCGTCGCGCGCAATTATTGGCCACTGGCCGACGAATCGAGCCAAAGGCTCATGCACACCCTGGATGCTTGGAAGTCGATCGGTATCAAGCCCTCGGTGCTAACCACGCGTTGGCATTCGAGTTGGCCAGACCGAGCACGTCTTCGCAAGGTCGATGTCGAAAGACTCCTGCCCGCACCGAATTCGTCTTGGAACGAAAGCCACTTTCAGCGAAATGTAACCAAGTGGTTGATCAAGAACACAGACAGCTATGATGCGATCTACGTCGATACGGCTGACCATCTGCTTTCGGCGATCGTTTCAAAAGCCTCTGCGATCGCCAAACCGATTCTGTGTCGATTTAGCCAAGATCCGTACGGCCCGGCCATACCCAAGTCCTTAGGGGCCTATTTGCCATCCTCGGTGTCGATTCGAGATTCGCTGCGCAAGTGCCACAGGGTGATCGCCGATCATCGCCGAGGGTATGATGCACTTTTGGATCTTGGCGTTGGCAAAGAGCGAAGTGTTTGGATTCCGGATGCCGTATTTGAACCGGCCCGAAGGACGGAAATCGAGCGCAAGATGGCCTGCCGAGCTTTGTTCGATGTCTCTGGTGATTTGGCCATCCCGGCTCAAACCTATTTGCTCGTGCATTTTGGCCAAGTTTCGATGGAGCAGTTGGAAGCTGTTTTGCAGACGGCCTGCGCGCTGCTTGACCGTGGAATTCTCTTACGGATGTGGATCATCAACCCCGGACCCGACACACCGAAAATCTATCAGTGGCTCAGGCACCAAGGATGGCACCGTGAAATCCTGATCTTCGATGGATTCGATGTCTTGGAGGATTTGATTTGTATTGCCGATCTGGTGATCGCATCGAATCCCGCTTGCTCTCTGCAGTACTCCACTCGATTGGTATTGGAATCCCAAGTCCCTATGATTGTCGCACTCGATCCATCGCTTGGAGAATGGATTCCCGAGACACCGCTGATGAAATGGTATCACTCGAAAGAGACACTCGCAGCGCAGTTGGCCGACTGGCTGATTCACCGCTCCCAGTGGGAGGCAGAAGCCATTGCGCTTCGAAGACACTATCAGCAGCACCATCCGAACCAGCATTGGCTCGATCGTTGGAAAGGTCTCTTCTGTGAGGCGATCTCGAAGAGCCACAGCGGAGCATCGGAAAAGAGGTTCCATTGAGCCAAATATCCAATCGAATTAAAGTCTGTTTGATTATCCCGACGCTCGATCAAGGAGGAGCAGAGAAGCAACTCGTCATGCTCGCCCGAGGGTTGGATCGAAACGTCTTCGATCCCACAGTGATCGTTCTTACCAGAACCGGTCCCTTGGAATCACAGCTTCATCAAGCAGGTGTTCCAGTTCATGTGATCGGTAAACACGCAACAGCCGACCCCTTGGCGTGGTATAAACTCCTGCGAAAGTTACGGGAAATAAAACCCGATATCGTTCATACATGGATTTTTGCCGCCAACGCGTATGGTCGGTATGCGGCCCTGTGGGCCAAGGTTCCTTGCATCGTCGGTTCCGAGCGGTCGGTCGATCCTTGGAAAGGAACTTGGCAGTTGACGATCGATCGATACCTTGCAAAACGGACGCAAGGTATTTCGACCAACAGTCCAGGAGTCGTCGATTTTTATCATGAGCATGGGGTCGACCGCTCGAACTTTAAGATCATTCCCAATGGGATCGAGTCGAGGGATTCAAAGCAGGAGATCTCGCGTCAGGAGGCCTTCGAGCGGTTGGGGATCCCGCTTGGCCATCGACTCATTCTCTCGATCGGGCGGCTATGGCATCAGAAAGGTTACAAGGACTTGATCTGGGCAGCGGAGATGCTCAGGATTCTACGTGGCGAGGTTTCTTACGTGGTTTTGGGCGAAGGGCCCGAACGAGAGCGACTCGAATCCTACCGCGACAATGTTCGAGCAGCGGCATCCGTGTATTTGCTCGGGCATCGACCCGATGCGATGCAGATTTTGCCCCATGCGGACTTGCTCTGGAACGGTAGTCTCTACGAAGGCCAATCGAATGTGATCCTAGAAGCCATGCAAGCAGGGGTTCCGGTGATGGCCACCGATATCCCCGGCAACCGTGATCTTATCGAAAACGAAAAAACCGGTATCCTTTTCCCCGTAGGCGATGTCGATCGACTCATGCGGATCTCGAACCAACTGCTCGATGATTCGCAATGGCGAAATCGACTCATTGAGTCGGCTCGCGAGCATGTTGCCCGCGAGCACTCCGCAACGACGATGGTTCAACGTCACGAAGCCTGGTATCGCGAGCTCTTGCAACGATGAAAAACCCCTCAGCCTTCGATTTCGTTCAGCTTCGCGGTGCAGTCGCAAGCGGCTTGATCGAGATTCCCCAAGCCGTCGAGAAAGCTCTCGGAAGCCCGCTTGATTTTCCCCCTATCGATCGCGCCTTGGTTCCGGGCGATCGAGTCGCGATCGCCGTGCATGAAAGTTTGCCGCAGGCAAACGTTTTCGTCGAGGCGATCATCGATCGGCTACTGAAGCACGAGGTTCTGGTCGATCTGCAAATTGTCGTGGTGCTTGGACATGGACAATCGCTCCTGAAATCCTCGATCGAGAATTGGCTTGCGACGAGTTACCCACCGAGTATCGAGGGCCAGGAGCCTGTTTGCCGAGTGGTATGCCACGACCCAGACGATCCTAAAACGCTTGAATACATCGCCGCTTCGGAGCAAGGCGAGGCGATTTACCTGCAGCGAGACTTGGTCGAAGCCGATTTTGTGATCCCCGTCTATCGGTGGCTTGAGCCACAGGATCCTCGCGGCCATGACCCTTTTGTCGTCCTACCCGCATTTGCAGATAGGGCCACCATCCATCGGCATGCGAAAACATGGCTTAGCAATCGTCAGAAGGCAACGAGCTCTAAGGCTTCCAGAAGAGGCAGGGATTCAGGCTGGTTGGCTGGAATCCAGTTCGTTCTTGGGGCCATAGCAAATCAAGAGGGACAGATCGCATTCTTGGTTTCGGGCACTCCCGAGGGTGTTGATCGTGCTTGCCAACAAACCTTGGGTTCCAACGATCAGCGGAATTCGGATCACCAGAGCGACCAAGGTTTCGACTTGGTGGTGGTTCAATTGGTCGATCAGTCGCAGGTTCCAAGTTGGGGTCAGGTGGCAAGTGCTGCCCAAGGTGCCGAGCGGTGGTTGACACCTGCCGGTAGGATCGTCGTCGTCGCCAACGGACTTGCCCAAGTCACCTCGGGAATCGGAGCATTGGCATCCGACGAACCCGATGAGGATCTCCAGAAGATGCTTCTAGAGAGCACACTTGAGGATGCTTTTGCAGCGGCTGTTCTCAGGGAGATCCAATCCAAGCGAAGCGTTTATGTACAATCTCAGGTCGATGCTGAGACCCTCGAATCGCTCGGATTTGCTTCGATCCGCAATCCAAACGAACTCGAACGACTCATGCAGTCGGCACTGCGAGTAGGTGTTTTGGAATACTAGTACAAGGGTTGCTTTCATGGACATCAATGCATTGAATGCTCGCTTTGGAATCGCTGAAAAATTGGTTTTCTCTGAGCATCCAAGTGGTTTGGTCTACGCCAAAGTGCAAACAAGGCATTGCACCGGAGAGTTTTTTCTTCAAGGCGCCCATGTGACGCATTACCAAGATATCTTGTTCATGAGTCGCCAAGCGATTTATCAGCAAGGCAAAGCCCTGCGAGGTGGAATTCCTATTTGCTTTCCTTGGTTCAATAGCCATCCGAGCCAACCGAATCTGCCTGCGCATGGTTGGGCAAGGACATCCTTGTGGCAGGTGCTCAAGACCCATGCAAGTGACGATGGAGTTCATGTCGACTTAGGGTTATCCAACGATGACTTCCATTTGGTGTATCGCATCGTGATGGGGGCCAAGCTGTCGGTATCGCTTGAAGTACAAAACGGCTCGAATGGCGCAAAGGATTATGAGGTTGCATTGCATACCTATTTTCGGATCGGAGACATTGATCAGATAACGATCAAAGGCGATCTGGAGCGATGTGGGTATTACGATCAATTGACCAAGTTGGATCATCCGCAGTCTCTTCATCCGATCTCGTTTCATCAGGAGACCGACAGAATCTATTATGGCAAGGCTCCATCGACGACGATCGAAGACCCCAGTTTGAGTAGGGTTCTGTGGGTCGAGTCCGAGGGTTCCGATTCAACCGTGGTTTGGAATCCGTGGATTGAAAAGTCCAAGAAGATGTCTGATTTTGGCGACGACGAATACCGTCAGATGTGTTGCATCGAGACATCGAACGTCAGACGCTCAAGCGTGCGGCTTGAACCTGGCCAAAGCCGGATGACCAGCGTTGAAATTTCCCAGCAACCCCTTTAGAAGAGAGTTTACTGGCGAGAGAAATTCCTGAATGTCCAAAAAACAGACCCCAGAATTCCCGCCCATCGGTAATTCTGGGGACGCTATCTTTTCGGAATAAAACGCAGGCTCAAAACTAACGAATGGTGATCATCCGTTCAGAATTCGCATCGCGGATCGAAGCAAATCCGAGCGATTCGAGGGTCTCAGCATCGACCTGAGATTGTACATAAACGCTTCGCTTGGATTGGATC
>JBJSXX010000042.1:0-46961 GCA_046086605.1 Pirellula sp.
CCTCCGATACCCGCGCCACCTACGCCACCACCAGCCCCGGGACCACCAATACCACTTGGAGGACCACCCGCAGCACCCGGGCCACCGATACCGCCGCCAATGCCCCCACCCAATCCTCCGGCTCCAGGATCCATACCCCCAAAACCGCCACCACCCATTCCCGGGCCGCCGCCACCACCCTCGTTGCGCAAGATGCCTCCAAGCGGTCCAACCGCAGGCTTATCAGGCTGCGTAAACATTCCGTAACCGGTAAAGTCATCGAACTCCCTGAGCACAACGATCCTTCCCGAATCAGGATCAAAAGCGATCGAATCAGCTCCGCTCTTTAACGCAGAGTCTTTCGGAACTTTCATCTCCAGGGGTTGCATTCCGTGCATGTCGATCACCGTGAGCAAAATTTTTCCATTCTGCTTCTCAACCGCCTTGATCACCTTAGTCACCGGATGGATCAACTCCAGCGGAACCTCCCTGCCCTGATCCTTGATCGGCTGACCAAAGACGTGACCTCGGGAGACGGATTCCTTGCGAGGAATATAACTCGCAAGCTTTGGATCATACTCAGCAAACACAACCTCCGATTTCGGAGGTGCTGGCTCAAATAGACGTCGCTGCGCATCGGGTGCATAAGCGATACTCAGCTCTCCCATGTAGGCCTCCGCAATTCGTTTGGTTGACACCAATTCCGTTGGCTCCGACCAAGCCGTCTTGCGAGAAGAGTTGCGTTTGTAGAACGTCTCTTTGCCATCCTTGTCCTTCTCGGGCTTGAACGCTTCTCGATCCTGACGTTCTTTGACCAACAAGTCTTGTACCCGCCGAAGTGTACCGCTTGCTGAATCCAAAACTGCTGAGCGAGGTTGAATCGATGCGGCCTCTGGAAAGTTCGGATCGTACATGAGCAAACGGACTCGATAACGATAGATTCGATTGGCTTTGGCCTCGAAATCATAGAACCGAACCAACTTGTACTTCGTCGAAGGCAGCTCTCGAGGTATCTCCTCACGCATCGAACCACCCGCAGGCCCGCCCGGGGGACCACCTAGGCCGAGCCCACCTGGAGCACCCCCTAGGCCGAGCCCACCTGGAGCACCACCTAGGCCAAGCCCTCCTGGAGCTCCGCCACCTCCGTAACCGGCCGGTGGCCCGCCGCCCCCTGGTGCGCCTCCGCCATATCCTGCAGGAGGGCCACCGCCACCAGGAGCTCCGCCATATCCTGCAGGAGGACCACCGCCACCTGCCGCTCCACCTCCATACCCAGCAGGTGGTCCACCACCGCCATATCCGGCCGGAGGTCCACCACCGCCATAACCGGCCGGAGGTCCACCAGATCCGCCACTTTCGGGCTCACTGCCGGAATCGCCCTCGAGGCCGCCGCCTCCAGGCCCTCCAAAACCACCCAGTGCACCGCCAGAACCGCCAAGAGGCTGGGCCCCGCCAGTCCCTGAACCGACTTTTGGAACCTCAGGGTGAGATACGAAATCGCGATAATTCTTAAGTAGCAACGGGGGAACGGGGATGGTCAAGTTCGGTGTTGTCCAACCTGCCTCAGCAACCTCAGGGGCTGTTCCGAGCCAAATCGATTTCGCAATCTCCTTGAGTCGCTCGGATCCGGCATTCGGAAGCGCTTGCCAATCTGACTCTTGAACCGCTTTGTTTGGATCGTCGGTGACATCCACTCTCTCGACTTCAAAGCCGACATAGTTGGGAGTGTCTCGACCAGGCATGATGTTACCACCCGGAGACAATTTGGCCCGATAATCCTTTTCTAGGTCTTCGTGAGGTGCCAATGCCATAACACTCACGAAACCGATATCCCGCGGTCCGATGGACTTGCGTCGAGGATCATTGGGATTGGATCTGCCAAGTGTATGTGATGGGAAGCCTTTGTCGTATCCAGCAGCTAAAAACCGCTTGGCCGTCGTCGCACCCAACCCACCCATTCCGCCACCAGGACCACCGATCCCTCCTGGAGGACCTCCCAATCCTGGAGGCCCACCACTACCAGGTAACCCCGGAGGACCACCTCTGTTTCCAAGTCCCGGAGGTCCACTTTCCCCCTCGAATCCGCCTTGGCCAGGTCTGCGATCTTCTCTCCGCCTTGGCGGTTTTGCCCCCTCGGCATCTTTGAGCTTATCGAGGTACTCGACTAGCTGCGCGTTGGCATTGCCGACAACGATCGGCCCATAGTAGTAACTGGCCTGAAGGTTCGTTACTGGCAAAATATCTGGATCAGCTCGATAGCCGGTAATCCGAGATCCCGGGATCGGAATCTCGGGTCGGTACAAGTCCTTGGCGATCTGTTTGGTCGAATCCACCGACTTTTCGGTGTAGCTGACATCGATGACCCCTTTGACCCGAGCCTCCTCGTCCTTGATCGCGTCCCAGTGATTCTCTCGAATCTGATTTAGCACTTGACTGGCTTTGTCTGAAAGCTTCTTAGGATCTTTCGTCGGCTCGATGGTTTTGGAGGTAAATCCAAGGTAGACAAGTCCTGCGCTCAAAAGCAGCATCAAACCGAAAACGAACTTCTCGACGTGATGGAGCATGAAATCCTTGGCGTCGAAACCACCCTTGGACTTCGATTTACTCTTGGCCGAAGACTTCTCTTCAGGCTTCGATGCAACCGCACCTTCGTCTGCATTGTCTTTGCTTTTCTTTTTTCCAAACATAAACGAACTCCTTAATTAGTTGTTTCCCGTCGCAGGTTCCACAGATCCGGCCGGAGCCCCTGGATCGGCCGGAGCGCCTGGATCGGCTGGTGTGCCTGGATTAGCCGGTGTGCCTGGATTAGCCGGGGCGGTTGGGTCGGCCGGTGCACCTGGATTCTCAGGTGCGTTTGGATCTGCCGGTGGGGTTGTTTCCGCAGGTGGCGTAGGATCAGCACTTGCCGGTGTGTTTGCATTTGCAGCATCGGGTGCAGGTGCGGCTGTGTCGGTCGCAGGCTGCGTGCCCGTGGCCGCTTCTGCAGTCTTCGTGCTGCTTAAACTCGCTGGAGGGTTGAACAAGTAAATCAAACCGAAGATCTCAATCGGCACTTCGCCGTTAGTGGACCTTGAAGCAGCACCTCCGCCCAAGCCTGGCATTCCTGGCATCCCACCAGAGCCACCACTTTCACCACCAGACTCTGGTTCGCTGGCTCCGTCGCCAACCCCAGCCCCTGCACCGCTTCCGGTGCCTAAGCCGGCTGCATTGGGTGGACCGCCCTCTCCACCACCCTCGCTACCAAATCCGCCCCCACCAACGAATCCGGCGGTAGCACCAGTCGAAGCAGCTTGCGTGTTGTAGCGAACCTGAAGGACTTCCAGCATCATCTTGCCGTTACCGCATTCGGTGATCAATCGGCCTAGTTGGGACTCATCGATTTTCAATCGCATGCGCACAGGGATTCTTTTGGCCACACCGATGACCGCATCGGTGGCGTTTTGAAGATTCATCGCACCGCGAAGCTGGGTACCGGTTAAGGGCTTAAACGAAGTATCTACATAGCGACCATCTGCGGGATCCTTGGCTCGTACGGCTGCGGCAGGAACTAGCGATCCTTTTCCGCCTCCACCCATTCCTCCATAACCCGCCGGAGGTCCACCCCCTCCGCCACCCCCAGCGTAATCCGCAGGCGGGCCACCACCCATCATGCCACCCATCATTCCGCCACCCCCGCCACCAGCAGCACCACCTGTGGACAAGCTGCCTGCATCACGACTGGCTTTGGCACCCCATCGGATCCATTCGATCTCTCGAACCACGGCCTGGAAGTTCTCTTTGGCCTCGGAGTTGGTGTTTGCCAAGATATCCATCAAGCCTCGAAGGATCCAAATGTCTTCTTGTGTGTAATAGATCTCGTGGACCGTTGGAGGGGAGGTCCGAGCGTACCAAGGCATCGCAGTTGAAATCAGCTCCTTTTGAGATGCTTCTGACCAACGTACCAAATCCTTGGTGTCATCGAGCTTGCCCGCTTGGGCACCACCTAGCCCGCCGAGTCCCGGAGGGCCAAACCCACCGATCCCACTGGGGGGCTCAAAACCATTGCCCCCTGGGGTCATGGATTTTTGATCCAAGACGAATTTCCAAGTGCTCCCGATTCGCTTGGCCAGCGCCGGAAACTCCGGCTCGATGTAGTCCTTATAAACCTTGCGATCCTGCACGGTGATTTGATCAAGCGGAGCGGCAATCGGTTCAGGAAGAGGAAAGGCGACCTTCTTTTCAAACGGTCGTAAACTATCGAAAATTTCATGCACTTTCGGATACTGGAAGGCGTTTTGGGGCCAGGTCAAGAAGTCCTTTTGGCGTTCGTATTGAAACTGCCATGCCTGATCCACGTCCGAGACAAGTCCTTCGAGCCGCTTTTCCATCTCTTTATGGGAAAGCTCGTTCGGGTGAGTCGAGGCCTTGCCTCCGACCTCATTGATCTTGGAAAACACGCCGTTTACGGTGCTGATTCTTTGCGAGATCGACGAATACATACTCGTCGAAGTCAGATAAAAAATCACACTCGATAGCAAAAGAACCAAACCGGATATGATCCAAAATGAGTATTTTGCTATCTCTTTGATCTGCCGTTTCAAATCGTCCATGGACTACTCCTGCATTGCTTTGCTATCGCTGGTTTTTTACTTTGAAGGTTAATGCTTTTGCCAAAGACTGAAAATCAACCGCCACTCTCAGGTTCCATGCCCCCAGCAGGTGCTACGGGTGCAGGTGCCGATGGAGCAGAAGGTCCCGTGACGCTAGCCAGTTCACCTGGCTTCCAAGCAAACTGGACAATGAAGTCGAATTTCTGGGCCGGGAAATCCGGTGGAACTACATTCCCTTGGGCGTCCTTAATCTCTGGGATGCCCTGAGCTCCACCGGCACCGCCACCAGCTCCAGGCCCTCCAAAACCAACTCCGCCGCCCGGAGCTCCGCCAGGGCCTAAGCCGCCGCCTCCGGATTCAGGTTCTAAGCTCCCGCCACCAGCGGTTCCCAGGCCAGCACCAGGCCCACCTCCGGTGATTCCTGGAGGAGGCCCGCCGCCTTGGCCACCAAAACCAGCCGGCGGTCGGATTCCCCGCTCTTCGAGCAGTCGTGCATACTCAGGATTGGGAACTTTGTAGAGCCGATTGGGTTGGGCGGATCTATTCCTAAGCACCGGACGACGTACACCAAGGTCGTACATCGAAACCTCTTTGACTTCACCTGGCTTATCACCCGGCAACTTGACAACACCGTTTTCAAGAAACTCGACCAAGTGATTCGTCACGTGGGCCGCACCCTCGCGCCCTTTTTTCTCGGTTCCATTGAAGTAATGGTAGCCCTTGAGCTCAATGACCCATCCCGGACCGGTTGGGTCAGGGTCTTTTTCGGCCGGACGCTTGATCTTCGCAAAACCAGCTTGTTCGCGAGATTTTAAGTCCTCTTGGTAGGCGGTCTTGATGTCAGGCTTGTACCAATTTGCCAGACTGTCGAAATACATTTGTTCGACACTGGTGATGTGGAACTCCATGCGATCCTTATAAGGTCGCTCGATGGGTGTTTTCTCCATGAGCAATGGATCTCTTTGCATCGCTTGCTCGATGGCTTCATAGAGTTCCAAGCACATCAGGCGCTGCTGGGCCCCCTTGCTGACCTCGACGCCGACGCTCTTGTAAAGATTAAGCTTGCCTTTGTATTCTTCGTCTTTGGCAAACTCATCCTTGGAACTCTTCTCCGCGTTCGAAACGCTTGATTCTGCAGAAGACCAAAGTTCGGGACGAAGTGGACGATACGACTGGCCCAACATGGCATGGTGCGTTGCAAAACCGACCAGTAGCAACGACAGTGCACCGACGGCCCAAGGCTTCTTGTTTCGGATAATCCGATCCAACACGATGTCGCGTGGCAAGAGGTTGGTTCGCATCGGCCCGCGGTTGAGCAACTGCAGGCAAAGTCCGTAAACTACGCCATAGGCAGCGGCGTTCTCCTTGAACTGCTGCGCACCGAGAACTTCGCTCCCTGTGAGCTTGGAATACTTGTCATATAGATTCACATCCATGCCGAGGTTTTTGTTCAAAAACTGCAATAATCCCGGCATTTTTGCGGTGTTTCCCATCACCAACATGCCATCGAGATCGGACTTCTTGTTGTGCTGCTTGTAGAAGTTCAACGAGCGTTGGATCTCTTGCTGCATGTCGTTGAAGATCGGGCGCATGGCTTGAAAGACCAACTTCGGATCGTCGGCCTGCATCGCGTTTTTCTTCAAATGCTCGGCCTTGGCAAACGTCATCTTCAGATCCTTCAGAAGCTGCCGGGTGAAGTGATTGCCTCCGATAGGAACGCTCCGTTGCCAAACGCGAAAACCATTGGTGACCAGCAAGTCGCTTGCGTCGGTTCCAATACTTAGAATCACCGTGCTCTTAGGAGGCCGATCGGGATCAAACTCCTCGGTGGCCATCTGCTCGGCAAACCGCTCGTGGGCAACCATGTTGTAGATGCTCATCGGAGCCAGTTGCACCAGGTCGATGTCGATGCCTTGGTCGCGATAAGGCTTGAGAGCTCGGAAAACCGCCTCTTTCTTCATCGCAAACAAGCCAATCTCACTATCTAACGCATAGCCCTCTTCGATCTGAGCTCCCTCCATCTGCTGGAAGTCCCAAATCACATCGTTTAGATCAAAAGGAATCTGTTGCTTGGCTTCATACTTGACAATGTCCCCGATCTTTTTGACTTCAACCGGGGGCGGTTTGAAGAACTTTGCCAATCCACTTTGCCCAGGAACACTCACGGCGATCCGGGTCGTACCCGTTAAATCGTTTCGTGATAGGAACTGACCCAAGGCGTCCTTGATCAGCGCCTCAGGTTCGGCCTCCGGTTGGGAAAGAATCTTTGGGTACTCGATAAAATCAAACGTATCGGCAACGACTTCGTCACCCTCTAAGTGGCATCGAAGGGCCTTGAGCGAACTTTGTCCAATCTCAATACCCCAAACATGCTGAATCTTTTTCGCCATACCGCGAATTCTCCAAGCTAGGCAAGACAAGCTAAGGTTGCGGGAAATCCCATGCGCTCCCGAACCCCTTTATGTTATCGCGGAATCCTAGCGACTGTCAAAAGTTTCATGCCCTGGGGGACAAAAATATGCCATTTCTACCCGTCTTCCCGACATTCTCAGCCCAGTCGCTCCGACCCGACTCACTGGACAAGGCTCCGCAAGCTACAATTTCGAGGTTCTGTCCCGGTCTGGGATATCGTTTGTCATTCAAGCATCCCAAGTCCAAAACCAACGGTATCAAGCCCCCCCTATCGAGAAAAACCGCATGAAATTTTTTCTCAAAGCGACTTTGGCTCTCACAGCAGTGATGGTTCTTTGGACAGGTTCCTCAGCCGCCCAAACATCCCAAAATGGCCCCAAAGAAGCCGATCAGGATACCGAAAAGCAAATCGAATTGCTTATCGCTCAACTCGGTGCCCCTACCTATGCAGAGCGATCCGAAGCCAGGGAGCGATTGGAAAGCTACGGCACCAGGGCTCTTGATGCGATCCGCAAAGCCACCCTCAGCTCGGATCCAGAAATCGCCAGCCAAGCCCGTTTCCTTGTTCAAAGCAACTACCTGGAGTGGAGCTGGAACTACGACCCCTTCGAAACCCGAAAGCTCATCGGAAAATACAAACTTGCAAACAGCTCGGACAAAATCAAACTCCTCCGAGATCTTAGCGACCTTGACAACAATCACGGAGCCGCCGCCCTGTGCCGGATCAGTTGCTACGAAACAAGCGATGTGCATTCGAAATGGGCTGCCATGGAGCTTCTGAAAAAACTCCAACCAAACCTTCTACCCGGATCGAATCGCGACAAACAAGTCCGTCCCTCCTTTGATCCCAAAATCCTTCGGATGCTACTGGATAATCCAGAGAGCGATCTTTCTGCCCAAGTCCTTGAAGCTACCCAATATTCCAGCAGTCAGGCCGCAAAGTGGCTGCAACTGGCTTTCTCAAATCCAAACACCTGGCCGGCTGATCAGTGGCTTAAGATCCTCGACGAAGAACAAAAGCTCCTGGAAACCTCCAGCCCTCAAACCAACGTCAAGCTTTTTGTAGATTTCACAACTTGGTTGGCCCAACAAGCACAGAACCAACCCGATGGCAAGCCATTGGCTATTGAGATCGCACGGCGAATTCCCCAGTTGCTGCTCGATGGACCACCGGATCCCGAAAAGCTATCGCAGTTTGCAAACTGGGCCATCGAATCGCAACTCCCAGAGCTAGTGATCGACCAATACAGGCAATTGCCCAAGCAGTTTCCTCAAAGCTCCCCCACCATGCTCAACTACTTGTTAGCAAAAAGTTTCGCTATGCTCAATCAAAAGGAATTGGCAGATCAGATCGCGAAACACACTTTGGATCGAACATCGTTCTCCCTGGATTTCTCAAAGACACCCATTGAAATCGTCGACCATAGCCAGCCAGGCAACGCCGAAAATCCCCTGCTGTTCCGCTCTGCAACCTTTACCCTTGAACGCATAAGCCTTGCTCAAGACCTCGTTGAAAGCGGAAATTTCGCTTGGGCAGAAGCCGAACTCAGGCGAGCACTCGAAGGTCAAGAGGATAGTCCAGAACGGATCACTATCTTCGGTTTGCATACCCTGACCCAACTTCTCCACGATCAGCAACGGGACAAAGAAGCAGCCGAGACCCTCGAACGCTGGGTTTCTCGCTACGACAACGAAAAACTCTTTCGCATGCAGGTCGAGGAATTCGATCAAGACCTTCCTTCAAACTATCACCTCTTCAAAGGAAACCAGTACGTTCAGGAAAACATGCCCCAGCAAGCCCGAGAGCAATTCCTCCTATCGATCGCAAAGTCTCATGAAAACGTGGATGCACTCATCGGGCTCGCACGACTAGCCGGCCCGGACGAACCCCCCGAACAAAAACGGCGGCGAACCACCGAGCAAGAAGAATCGATCAGGATACTACGAAACCGAATCGAGGAAATAGAAAGGGATCTAAGGGTCGCTAATCCGATGTTTCAAGCCATGGAGAAGAAGCGACTTGCAAACCTTCTCAATACCCTCGCTTGGCTCATGACCAATACCGACTCAGACCCACGTGAAGCCCTCTTGCTCTCGCGTCGCTCCTGTAGCCTTGACCCTGAACAGTCCGCTTTCCAAGATACCCTTGCACACTGCTTCGAGAAAAACGGAAAGCACCTTCAAGCTTTCCGAACCCAGGTCAAAGCCGTTCGACTCGAGCCCCATCAACTCTCCTTGCAACGCGCCCTAGGTCGTTTCTACGAAAACGCTGCCAAGGAACTCCCTTAGGGCAACCGATGGATCAGGCTCATAGATCAGGCTAATCGAGATCCGGATTGGCTTCATGACCCAGTCTCGGAATTAGACCGCCCATGTCACCCTTGAGCAACTTGGCCTTTTGATACCGATCAAGCTTCTGACGCGTATCGGTGATGTCCAAGTTTCGCATCGTAAGCTGACCGATGCGATCCTTTGGACCAAACTCACCTCGACCACTCTCCATCGTCAATCGCTCGGGTGCATAGGTCAAGTTCTTGCTTTGCGTATCGAGGATCGTGTAGTCATTGCCTCTTCGAAGTTCTAAGACTACGGTTCCCGTGACGACCTTTGCTACCCATCGTTGGAGGGTTTCTCGAAGCATCAACGACTGGGGATCAAACCATCGGCCTTCGTACAAGAGTCGACCGAGTCGACGGCCCATGTCGCGATATTGCTCGAGCGTACCCTCGTTGTGGATACCTGTGACGAGCCTTTCGTAAGCGATATAGAACAATGCCATGGCAGGAGCTTCGTAAATGCCACGACTCTTGGCTTCAATGATTCGGTTTTCGATTTGATCGGACATTCCCAATCCGTGTCGACCTCCGATCGCGTTGGCCTCCAAGACCATGTCGACCTTGCTCTCAAAAGTCTTGCCATTGAGGGCCACCGGTATCCCCTCGGCAAACTCGATCGTCACCGTTTCGGGAACCACTTGGCAATCAGGTTTCCAAAAAGGAACGCCCATGATCGGATCGACAATCTTCATTCCGGTGCTCAAGTGCTCTAGATCCTTAGCCTCGTGCGTTGCACCCCATATGTTTGAGTCGGTTGAATAAGCTTTTTCCTTGCTCATCTTGTACCCAAGACCGGCTTTTTCGAGCAACTCGGACATCTCCTTGCGACCACCGAGCTCACGATTAAAGTCATCATCGAGCCACGGCTTGTAGACCTGAAGGCTCGGATTGGCCAGCAATCCGTAGCGATAGAATCGCTCGATATCGTTGCCTTTATAAGTGCTCCCATCACCCCAAATCTCGACATCATCCTCCTTCATGGCCTGAACGAGCATCGTGCCAGTAACAGCCCGGCCAATTGGAGTTGTATTGAAATAGGGAACCCCAGCTGTGGTGATATGAAAAGCTCCACACTGCAGCGCCGAAAGCCCCTCGCTTACCAACTGTTCTCGGCAGTCAATGAGCCTTGCAAGCTCCGCACCGCACTCCATGGCACGCTTGGGAATGTCATCGTAATTGGATTCATCAGGCTGGCCCAAGTTCGCGGTATAGCAACACGGGATCGCACCCTTGGCACGCATCCAATAAATCGCCGCGCTGGTGTCCAACCCACCCGAAAATGCAATTCCAACGCGTTTGCCAATCGGTAATGACTGAAGAATCTTTGACATCTTTGTTTTCCTACTCCTGAAGAGTCCTAAATCGAACCGCTAGTATACGCTAGTGTCGAACTCTTGCCAAAGTACCAATCGATCGACAGGTTGGTCATCCAGCGTGATTGCTTGGCGAATCATCTCCTCTGCGGCTTGGGATTTTGCTGAATCATCGCACATGATTTTCACAAGAACGTCTCCCTTGTGGACTTTATCTCCAATTCTTTTTTCTATTTCAAAGCCCACCGACGGATCGATCCGCTGGCCGGCTTGCATACGCCCTCCTCCCATGAGAATGATCGCCTGACCGAGACTCTGACCATCGATCTGGCTAAGCCATCCAGAACGCTCAGCAAGCACGGGGGTAATTTTGCCGAGCTTTCTGGCTGCCTTCAAATCCCCATGTTGCAAGCTGACCATTCTCTCGAATCGCTCCATCACCCTGCCCGAATCCAGATGCCCTTGGAGCACCGTGCGGGCTTGCTCAAGGCTCTTGCTGCCGCCTACGCTCACGAGCACACGGGCGCTGAGTTCCCGCGTCAGCTCCCAAACATCCTCAGGCCCTTTGCCTTGCATGACCCGGATCGACTCATCGACTTCGCATGCATTGCCCACCATCTTTCCCAGCGGCTGATTCATGTCGCTGAGCAAGACGCTTGTATGGATCCCGGCCCTTTTTCCATTTGCATGCAGAGACTCAGCCAGTTTTCGAGCTTTGGGGAGAGTCTCTAGGAAAGCTCCTGTTCCCCATTTGACATCCAGCACCAGCGCATCGAGCGTCTCGGCAATCTTCTTGGACATGATGCTCGCGGTGATCAAAGCCACCGAAGGAACCGTTCCGGTAACATCCCTGAGTGCATAGAGCTTCTTGTCGGCTGGCACCAAAGCATCAGTCGCACCCGTGATAAAACAACCGATCTGCGCCAGTTGCTTCTCCGATTCTGCCTCGCTCAAGTCGCATCGATAACCCGGGATCGCTTCGAGTTTATCGAGCGTCCCTCCGGTAATGCCCAACCCCCGACCGCTGATCATCGGTACATCCAGGTCACAACAAGCGAGCATCGGGCCGAGGATAAGCGATGTTTTATCTCCCAACCCACCGGTCGAATGCTTATCGACCCTAGGCCGTTTGGAAACACGCTCGAGGCGATTGCCCGTTTGGATCATCGCATCGGTAAGCTGTGAAATCTCTTGGCTATCCATTCCTCGAATAAAGATTGCCATGGCTAAGGCGGCCATTTGATAGTCAGGCAAATCGCCCTTGGCATAGCTCGATACCATGAAGCGGATCTCCGACTCGGAAAGCTTCTGGCCATCCCTTTTCTTGGAAATTATTACGGCTGGAATCACTTGCTTGCCCGCTCCGAAATGGTGTCAAATAGAATGACGGTCGTCGAATCGACGGATCTTAGGAAACCTTTTTTGACCAAGCTACCCGAAAATGACATTCTCTGCATTCCCCAAGCTCATCGCGGCCCTTGCTCTTGTAGCCTCATGCCCTTGGGGGGATTTACAAGTCTGGGGAGACGACCAAGAACTCAAATTGCTTGCCAAAAACCAAGCCAAGAGCCTTTCGATCGCGTTCCAAAACGCGGCCAACCAAGCCATGCCCGCAGTCGTCACCGTCTTGGCCAAACGGGCCGACGTCGACGCGACACTCGACGAACTCGATCTGCTCGATAGCAACAGCACTCGAAACTATAACATCGGCTCGGGCGTGATCCTCGAAGACAAAGGGCTATGCGTGACGAACCACCATGTCATCAAGGATACCAAAGGGATTCGCGTTCGATTGGCCGACGGTCGCGAACTCCAAGGAAACAATCCCGTAAGCGATCCTTCGAGCGATATCGCCATCTTCCGCATCGCATCCGATAGCCCACTTCCCTTTGTAAAACTCGGCAACTCCGACCGCTTAGCGATTGGTGACTGGGTCATCGCAATCGGTAGTCCCTTTGCCCTCGAACAAACCGTCAGTGTCGGGATCATCAGTTCCAAAGGCCGAGCCTTGAGCCGGCTCGTCGAAGGACAATTGCTACAGACCGATGCGGCGATCAACCCAGGCAACTCCGGTGGCGCAATGATCGATCTCGATGGAGAACTAGTCGGAATCAATACAGCGATCATGACTACCAGCGGTTCATTCCAAGGCGTTGGATTTGCTATCCCAAGTTCACGCGTCCAATGGATCACTCGCGAATTGTCCGAGTTCGGCAAAGTCCGACGAGCCAAAGTCGGCATGCGAGTCGAACCGCTAACTCAAGTCCTTGCTGATGAACTCAAACTGCCCGTCCGAGGCGGTGTCGTCGTCACACGCATCAATCCCGATAGCCCCGCTCAAAAAGCAGGCCTGCAAATCGAAGACGTTATCTTGGAAATCGCCCAGCAAAGAGTCTTTACCCCCGAAGACTTTCGTAGCGTTGTCGAACAACTCCCCGCCGATAAGGCCTATCCGGTAACTATCATCCGCTCGACGGAAAAGCAAACACTTGAAATCACCCCCGTCATTGCCGAATAGTCACATGACCAAGGTAAATCGATGAAACTCTCAGCTCGATTCACGATCGGTGGCCTGGGCTTGTTGTTCCTAATAGCACTTGCCTTCGCTTGCGCCACAAGTGATGTGCCTTGGATCGGTCGACTCATCATTTTTATAGGCCTCGGGGCGATTCCATTTTTCTTTTTACTTGTTGCAATATTCGCTCCTAGCGAACCCCTTCCAACATACAAGCAACTCGGGTTGCCCGAGCCTCAGGATCTTCCAGAAGGGGTAATCGTCGTTCGATTTTGGCAAGGTAACTTTGCAAACATACCTTCAGCGATCGTTGTCGATCCGCAACAGGATGAAATACTGTTTATTCGCTGTTTAGAGGGAAAAGATTTTTTTAATCGGACCTTGCCTAGCGTCAAAGTTTCCAAAAATCAAATTCTCGACGTATGGGACTACCCAGATGAGTCTGGCAACGTCGATGCCCGTAGGCTCGAGATCGTCACTGAATTCGGTAAAGCGAAAATCGCAAGTTTTCGTAGTCCCCAGGAAATCCAACCCCCCAATTACGATCTATTGCGAGATTACTTGGCAGAAAAATTCCCAGGCGATACATCCTCAAAGGCAAACCAGATCAAGCCAAAGACGATTTCAAACCTAGCTCCAGGCGGGAAAACAACGATGCGCAAGTACGTGGTCGCGCCATGGAAGATCTTAGCTCTCGTTCTGCCCATTTCGATCCTCGGATGCACCCTGATGGGATTCCTTTGGTCGAATCAAAATCAGACGGCAGGTATGATTAACGGCGCACTGTGGGGTTTCATTATAGGAGGAAAATTGTCCATCCTAGCGTTGCACTACAATCGGCTTTAAATCGACCCCATCGACACAAATCAAAAAGAAATGGTTTTCATGCGGTATCCAACGCCTTGACCTTTGAATCACAAAGCAGAAACAATCCCATTGCCAAAAGATAATGCAGGATTTGGACCTTCGAGAATACTCCAAACCATCGAAAATCGTTCTGGATAACCAATGTGCTTAGGAACCCACAAAGGATGAGGATTGCTCCGAATGTCTCTTGCCAACGCCTCGTGTAGATGACCGTTGCAGTGTCATCCATAGGTTGATTCGTCTGAATCGGGCTTTGCAAGATGGCAATAAGCTAAGCTTTTCTTGGTTGCGAAAATCGCGACAAGATCGCTTGGCATTGCGGCGAAGATAGAAGCGCATAAAACCCCTTGCGCTCACACTCCTGGCCCTTCGAAAGACCCTCGGACAACCCCAAAGTTACACACTTGAGAATTTGTATCCGAGCTTTCCTGATCGCTGCGTCTTGAGACTCTAATCCCAGGTCCTCTTCCAACTGGTTGCCAGCCCAACCCTCGCGGGTGTTGAGGTCCTGCAAACAATCTTGCTCAGTGTAACTTGCTGGCACGGATCCCTGACTGAGTTTGCACAACCAGTTGGTGATTTGAGTATCGATCGGTTGGCTGTCGTCCCAAGTCCCAGCGGCTAGTCCTAATTCGACGGACCTCGCAGAGTCTATGGGGTTGCCACTTAAGAGCATCGATAGGGCAGGTTCAGGTCCAATGAGTCGGATCAACCGCTGCGTACCCCCCCAACCAGGAGTAAGCCCCAATTTGGATTCCGGCATTCCAAGCTGGGTCTCCGGCCCGCTGTGAACGATTCGGTATCGACAAGCCATCGCGAGCTCCAATCCACCACCCAGACACGGACCCTTGATCCAAGCGATCGTCAGATTTGGAAGTTTCTCCCATTCATCGAGCAAGTCCTGGCCATGCTTAAGAAACGCCTGGATCTCCGCGTCGCTCTGAATGCTGAGAATTCGCTTTAGATCCGCTCCAACAATGAATCCCTTCTCCTTGGCGCTGCAAAGCACGACCGGTCGTCGATCGTTGTTGGTTCGCAACCACTCCATGACGGCGCGAAACTCATCGAAGAGTTCTTCAAAAAGAACATTCAGCTTGCGACCATGCGCATCGATCCACAGCTTGTGCCAAGCCTCGGACGGATTCGCCATTCGAAGATGCTTTAACTCCATCATGCATCACCGCTTCGCAAGGGCAATCCAAGGCCGAGGTTCCGGGCCAGTGTAGTCGGCAAGCGGACGGATCAATCGATTGTCCGCCCGCTGCTCAAAAACATGCGCTGACCAACCAGAAATCCTCGATAGGACAAACAGAGGGGTAAACAACGCTGTAGGAATCTCAAGCGATCGATAGAGCGAAGCACTGTAGAAATCGACATTAGGAAACATCCCCTTCTGTCGTCTCATGACCTCTTCGATCCGCTCGGAGATCGCAAAGAGCCGCATGTTGCCAGTCGCATCGCAAAGCCGTTTAGCCCAAGGCTTAATGATGTCTGAACGAGGGTCTGCACCTTTATAAACCCGGTGACCAAATCCCATGACTTTCATCTTCTTACTGAGCATCTCTAGCAAAGAAGCTTCGGCAGAATCCGGGTCCGACATCTGATCCAATAACTCCATCGCTGCTTCGTTGGCCCCGCCATGAAGCGGGCCTCGCAAAGCTCCAATACCACCACTAATCGCTGAATAGAAATCCGACAATGTCGACGCGATCACCCGAGTCGTGAACGTCGAAGCGTTCCACTCATGCTCAGCATAGAGGATCAGCGAAATGTCCATCGCTCGGGTCTCTAATTCCGAAGGCTTGCGATTCTTGAGCGTTGCTAAGAAATGCGAAGCGATCGAAGGCTCCTCTCGACCAAATTCATCGACCTTGCCATCCACATGGTATCGGTACCAATAAGTCAACGCCGTTGGCATGCAGGCCAGCAACCGTTCGGAAACGCGAAGACCGTTTTCAAAGGATCCCTCAGGTTCCAAAGTACCGAGCATCGAGCAAGCCGTCCTGAGAACATCCATCGGATGGGCGCTCGACGGGATGAGCTCTAATGTTCTTCGAAGTTCGAAAGGAATGTCGCGATTGGCCATAAGTCGGCTCTTGAAGTCTTCAAGCTCGGTTCGATTGGGCAACCGACCCGCCAAAAGCAGATAGGCTACCTCTTCAAAGGTGCCTTGCTCGGCCAAGTCCTCGATACTGTATCCAAGATAAGTCAACCCGAAGCCCGATTTGCCGACCGTGCTCAGTTTGGTCTGTCCAGCGATGATTCCATCAAGACCACCGCGATTTTTGCTTTCTTGGCTCATGACTTTGTGCTTCCTAAATTGGTTTTTGCTTCCGCTTGGAGATACCCGAGCAACTCATAGAGCTCATCTCGGGTTTGCAACTTGGACAAAACAGACGCTTGGGTTCCCTCGCGGCGAATGGTCTCATAGACATGCTGTGCAGCTTGGTTCATCGCCCGAAAGGCTGAAAGTGGATACAAAACCATTTGAACTCCTGCAGATCGCAATTGCGAAATATCAAGCAAAGGCGACTTTCCAAATTCGGTCATGTTCGCCAGGATCGGAACAGCAACTTCGCTAGCAAAGGTGAGATAGTCTTCGAGGCTTGTGACCGCTTCGGCAAAGATCATGTCGGCACCGGCCGCAACGTAGTCGTTGGCTCGCTCGATGGCCGCCTTCAGGCCTTCGATCGCTAGTGCATCGGTACGCGCCATGATGACAAAGTCCGGATCGACGCGGGCTTGGCATGCCGCTTGAAGCCTAGCTTGCATCTCCTGACTCGATACAACCTGCTTGCCAGGCCGATGGCCGCAACGCTTCGCAGAAACTTGATCCTCGATATGGACAGCCGCGACCCCCGCTCGATGCATTTCGCGTACCGTTCGCTCGATGGTCCCTTCGATCCCCCAGCCTGTGTCGATGTCGACAAGCAAAGGGAGTTGGCAAATATAAGTGATCCTTCGAGCGTCCTCGAGAACATCCTCCAGGTGGGTTACCCCAAGATCGGGCAAACCGTGCGATGCATTGGCAACGCCCGCACCCGATAGGTAGATCGCTCGAAATCCTGCTTGCTGTGCCAATAACGCCGAGATCGGATTGATGGTCCCGGCGATCTGCAAAGGCTTTTCTGCTTCGAGGGCTTGGCGAAATCGCTTTCCCGCTGAAGTTTCCCCCATAGAAGAAACATTCGATTTTTCGCCTGGGTTGTGCATGTTATCTCGCATGGAACTGGGAAATCGAAGGCCGTCGCTCAGCAAGTGCTATGCTCAATCGCTCCGAGCTAAACAAGCTTATATTAGCCGTTTGTATACCCCTTGGCCAATCGGGTAGAATAAGAAAAATGTCTAGAGTTGGTTTTTTTATTCCGCTGGTGTGTGTGTGCTTGGACAGTCGCAAAACCTGCCGGAGGGCAATATTTCAGATCGACCAAAACAATGCATAGCCACGTAACGCCCAGCCAGGACAAACTCGATCCTCTTTTGGAGGAGCTTTCGCAGTACGTTTCAGCTCCACCGGAATTTTCGCAGGAAGCTTACACGACCGCTACCGATTGCTTGCTCGACGCGCTAGGCTGCGGGCTACTGGCCCTGAGCTTTCCAGCTTGCGTTCGCATGATGGGAAGTGTGGTTCCAGGAGCTACGTTGGTTCATGGTTCGCGGATCCCTGGCACACCCTGGCAGTTCGATCCAGTGCAGTCGGCATTTAACATCGGATGCATGATCCGTTGGCTCGACTACAACGACACATGGTTGGCCGCAGAGTGGGGGCATCCCTCGGACAATTTCGGTGCCATCTTGGGACTCGCCGATTATCTAGATCGCAATCCAGATAATCCATGGACTCCTGGAAAAAAGTGGCACATGCAAGAAGTTCTCGAAGCGGCGATCATGGCCTATGAAATTCAAGGTGGCTTAGCACTCGCCAACAGCTTCAATCGTCAAGGGTTCGATCATGTGCTTTTGGTACGCATCGCATCGACGGCGGTTGCTTGTCGCATGCTCGGTGGTAGTCAAAGTCAAATTGCCGACGCGCTGAGTCAGGCTTGGCTCGATGGTGGAGCACTGAGAACCTACAGGCATGCACCCAACACGGGTTCTCGCAAGAGCTGGGCTGCTGGGGACGCAACACGCCGTGCCGTCCAACTGGCTCTTTGGACCATGACCGGTGAAATGGGTTATCGAACTCCGATGACAGCCAAGCGTTGGGGGTTCCAAGACGTGATGATGGGTGGCAAAGAAATCAAGCTGGTACAACCCTTGGGCTGCTACACCATGGAGAACATTCTCTTCAAAGTGTCGTTTCCAGCGGAGTTCCATGCGCAGACGGCTGCCGAAGCTGCGATTGCTCTCTCAGGGAATCTTCGTGATAAACTCGGATCGATCCGACAAATACGGATTCACACGCATGAGTCTGCAATCAGGATCATCGATAAGAAAGGAGCTTTAAACAACCCAGCCGATCGAGACCACTGCATCCAATACATCGTGGCTGTATCACTTCTCTTCGGCGGACTCACGGCCGAACACTATGAGGATGCCGTTGCAAAGGATCCTCGTATCGATGCTTTGAGAGAAAAAATGCAAGTCATCGAAGATGCTCGCTACACTCAGGACTACCTTGCACCCGATTCGCGTTCGATCGCCAATCGACTCGAAATCGAATTCGATGATGGATCTCCAGCACTCAGTCTCGAAGTCATGTATCCAATCGGACATCGGCGTCGTAGGGCCGAAGCCAGACCGTTGCTTCACGATAAGTTCCTAGCGAACTCAAGCCGAGCGATCGCCCCACAGGTCTGCGATCAACTACTTCAGTGGTGGAAAACCCCGGAAAAATTCCGGCAACTGAGGGTCTCTCACTGGATGGATACCCTTGCAACCAACAACGAACCATCGAAGGTTTAAGCGATAAGGTTTAAGCGATAAGGTTTAAGCGATAAGGTTTAAGGAATAAGGTTTAAGGAATGTCGACACTTCGCGAAATCTCCCTAGCGATACAACAGCAGGAAGCAACCCTACTTCAAGGTGGTGGCAAGGCCGGTTGGGATCGTCAACGCAAACTTGGGCGATTGCCTGTTCGCGAACGACTCGCCGGCTTACTCGATCCCCAAAGTCCCTTCCTCGAGTTGGGGCTTTGGGCCGCCTATGGAATGTATCCTGAATGGGGAGATGTACCCGCCGCAGGTGTGGTCACTGGTCTAGGGTTCGTAGAGAATCGACCTTGCATGATCGCCGCCAACGATGCGACGGTCAAAGCCGGTGCGATGTTCCCCCAGTCGGTCAAAAAGCTCATCCGTGCACAAAAGATCGCTCATCGATTGAAACTGCCGATCATCTACTTGGTGGATTCAGCCGGAGTGTTCTTGCCTCTGCAAGACGAGATCTTTCCAGATGAAGACGACTTTGGTCGGATTTTTAGGAACAACTCGATCCTGTCTGCCGAAGGCATCCCGCAAATCGCTGCCGTCATGGGCAACTGCATCGCCGGTGGAGCTTACCTGCCGGTCTTGTGCGACAAAATTCTTATGACCCAAGGTAGCCAATTGTGTTTAGCTGGCCCGGCACTGGTCAAAGCGGCCATTGGTCAGACGGTAGATCCTGAAGAACTCGGTGGTGCTTCGATGCACTCACAAATAAGTGGAACCGTCGATTTTCACGAACCCGATGACCCTGCATGCTTGGCTCGCATCCGATCTTTGGTGGCAATGATGCCTCGTTCAATCACCCACACCAGCGGTCGTCCCCCGAGTCGATCCGCCGAAGATCTCTACGACATCGTCCCAGGCGATGGACGTGGAGAGTACGACGTGAGAGACTTGCTCGCATGCATCCTCGATGCCGAGTCATTTCAAGAGTTCAAACCAGATTTTGGAAAGACTGTTGTGACAGGATATGCCAAGATCGAAGGCTATCCGATCGGCATCGTTGCCAATCAACGCCAAAGATCCAAGACGGCATCCAAGGAGATACAAATCGGAGGCGTGCTTTACGGGGATGCGGCTGAAAAAGCCGCACGCTTTGTCCTGGATTGCGAGCAGAATCGAGTCCCCTTGCTCTTCATCCAAGACGTTCAAGGTTTCATGGTCGGCAAACAAGCCGAGCAATCGGGTATCATTCAATCGGGAGCTCAGTTGGTTCGTGCCATGAGCATCGCAACGGTTCCTAAGTTCACCGTTGTCGTCGGTAGCTCCTACGGTGCTGGAAACTACGCGATGTGTGGGAGGGCTTACGATCCTGCGATGATTCTTGCATGGCCAAATGCCCGTTACGCGGTCATGGGTGGCAATCAAGCAGCCGACACACTGCTGTCACTCAAAGTGCGAGACATGGAAAAAACAGGCAAGAAATTAACCCCAGAAGAGCTTGAATCTATGAGAACGTCCGTCCGAGAGATGTATCAATCTCAGACCGACATTCGCTATGGAGCGGCCCGAGGTTGGGTCGATGCGATCATCGCACCCGAAGCGACGCGAATGTGGCTATCGACCGCTCTTGGTGTCGTCGCAAACAATGCCTTTCCAGCCAGCAAGCAAGCGAGAGAAGTGTGAGCCAAACGATCCGGATCGGTAACGCACAGGCCTTTTGGGGAGATCGCCCTTCGGCCGCCAAAGAAATTCTGACTCAGTTACCCGATTTGGATTACCTGACGATGGATTATTTGGCCGAGGTCTCGATGTCGATTCTGGCCCTGCAGCGAGAACGCAATCCCCAAGCCGGCTATCCGCAAGATTTCGTCGAGGTCGTGCGAGGACTTGCCCCCTATTGGTCTTCGGGTGGCAAGTGCAAGTTGATCGCAAACGCCGGAGGACTCAGTCCCATGGCTTGCGCCCAAGCATGCCGCAGCGTCTTGGAAGCCGCAGGTTGCCGATCCTTAAAGATCGGTATCGTCGGTGGTGATGATGTGCTTGCGATTCTACAAAAGAACCAACACATAGAGATTTTCAACAACCTCGATACCGGCGAGTCGTTGGCATCCGTACAAGATCGTCTCGTGACTGCCAACGCGTACATGGGCTGCTCAGGAATTGTCGATGCTTTGAAGATGGGGGCCGATATCGTGATCACCGGTCGAGTGGCCGACCCATCGATGGTGCTTGCTGCTTGCATACACCACTTTCAATGGCGATACGACGATTGGGATTTATTAGCAGCAGGGACCCTGGCGGGACATCTGCTCGAATGCGGTACCCATGCCACCGGTGGCATTTCGACCGATTGGCTCTCGGTACCGAGTCCGGTCGATATCGGCTTTCCGATCGCCGAAGTCTCCCGGGATGGTAGTTTGGTCATCACCAAATCGGATGCATCGGGTGGGTGTGTGACGGTCCAAACCGTCAAAGAGCAATTGCTTTACGAGATTTCGGATCCATCGCGTTATATCAGCCCCGATGTGATCGTCTCGTTTCTAGGCTTGAGCGTGAGCCAAATTGAAAACAACCGCGTCGCAGTACAAGGTGCAAAAGGATCAAAGCAACCCGAGACCTTGAAGGTAAGCGCAACGTATCGAGACGGATACCGAGCAGCAGGGACATTGACGATCGTAGGTCCGCAAGCGGTTGCCAAGGGTCGGCGGTGTGGAGAAATCGTTTTGCAAAGGCTCGATGACGCAGGTTGGAGCTACAGTCAAAAGGTCGTCGAATGCCTGGGCAATGGTGCGAGTATCCCCGTGCTTGAAACAATCAATGCAGGGCACGATAGTTTCGAAACCGTTTTGAGGATTGCAGTCGAGTCGCCTCATAAGGCCGCTGTCGAAGCGTTTTCCAAAGAGATGATTCCATTGGTTACCGCCGGGCCCCAAGGAACCACTGGATATGCCCAAGGACGACCGTCGGTCCAACCCGTGTTTCGATATTGGCCATGCCTGATCGAGAAAAAACTCGTTGGCTCCAGCGCCCAGACGATCACGACGGAAGATCGATCGTCAGGATCGAAAGCCATTGATCTGTGGCCAAAGATTCCAACTTTCAAAAAAACCGAAACCGCTTGCCAAATCCCATTGGATTCAATGCACACTCAAGCAGTCAAGGGTTCAACACCCAAGCGACTCTCATCGCTCGCTTACGGTCGCAGTGGCGATAAGGGGATCAGTGCCAACATCGGAATCCTTGCTCGCAACCCCGATGATTACCCTTGGCTTTTGCATTGGCTGACCGCTCAGAGAGTGCAAGAGTACTTTCAGTCCATGGGGGTCGAGCGGGTCGAACGCTTCGAAGCACCTAATTTGCAGGGAATGAATTTTTTGGTGCATGGGATTTTGAGTTGTTCAATTCGAAACGATGCTCAAGGCAAAGGGTTAGCCCAAGCCTTACTCGCCATGCCGATCGAGGATGCAGACATTTAACCCACTGCAATGTCAAGGGGACATTCAATGACCAATCCCAAACATCCAACTCCACCGAGTGATTCTGCCTGGGTCGATGGACTGACGATCGGCCAAGTGCTTCGGCAAACGGCCAAACGGCTTGGCCATCAAGACGCAGTGGTATTCCCGAATCTCGATTGGCGTATCGACTGGCAAGAATTTGACAGCCAAGTCGACCGTGTCGCAAAGAGCCTTATCGCTCAGGGGTTTCGTCGTGGAGACCACTTTGGGATCTGGGCTACCAATATTCCCTCTTGGGTATTGCTCCAGTTTGCCACTGCCCGAATCGGGGTGGTCTTGGTCACGATCAATCCTTCGTATCGTACTGAGGAATTGTCGTTCGTAGTTGGCCAAGCGGATCTCAAGGGGTTAGCCTTGATCGATCACTACAAGACCACCCATTACTTTGACTCGCTATTGCAGGCCGTTCCGGAGCTTGTACATGCCAAGCCTGGAGAGCTTTCGAGTAACCGTTTCCCAAAACTCAAGACGATCATAAGCCTCAGAGGCCAACCCGTTGCCGGTAGCTTTTCGTGGGACGAGTTCTTGAGTTTAGCCGATCAAGTCACCGACGATGCGCTACATTGTGCCGAGC
Source organism: Pirellula sp. (assembly GCA_046086605.1). Classification (GTDB taxonomy): domain Bacteria; phylum Planctomycetota; class Planctomycetia; order Pirellulales; family Pirellulaceae; genus JBKCUI01. Next base: position 22,969 of record JBJSXX010000042.1, read on the forward strand.
GAGATCTATCCTGTAGCGATCCGATCAACATCCAGTACACATCGGGCACTACCGGTGCCCCAAAAGGCGCGACGCTCTCGCATCGAAATATCCTGCTCAACGCATTTTTCGCAGGACAAGGGCAAGCTTTCACATCGCTCGATCGCTTGTGTGTCCCTGTGCCACTTTATCACTGTTTCGGCTGCGTGCTTGGAACCCTCTGCGGAATCGTTCACGGGGTGACCATGGTGTTTCCTTGCGAGACATTCCAAGCCTCTCAAACGCTGCTGGCAATTGAGCAGGAGAAATGCTCGGCTGTCTATGGGGTCCCCACAATGTTTATCGCCATGCTCGAACATGCCGACTATCCAAACAGGGATTTGCGAAGCCTAAGGACGGGGATCATGGCCGGAAGCCCCTGTCCCATCGAGCTGATGCGAAAAGTAACTTCGCAAATGGGGGCTTCCCAGATGACCATCGGTTATGGACAGACAGAAGCCTCTCCGCTGATCACTCAAACTCGAATCGATGACCCAATCGAATTACGGGTTGGAACCGTCGGCAGAGTGCTCGATGGAGTCGAGGTCAAGATTGTCGATCCGGGGACCGGCAAGACACTTGGGTTTAACGAACCCGGGGAACTGTGTGCTCGAGGTCATAATGTGATGTCAGGATACTACAAGTTGCCCGACAAAACCACGCAAGCCGTTGATGCTCAGGGTTGGTTGCACACCGGCGATCTGGCCATGCAGGAACCCAACGGTTACTTCCGAATCACTGGCAGAATCAAAGATCTAGTGATTCGAGGGGGGGAGAACATCTTCCCTCGTGAAATCGAAGAAGTCCTCTACCGGCATCCAGCGATCAAAGAGGTGCAAGTCATCGGGGTTCCGGACCGTAAGTTTGGCGAAGAGGTTATGGCCTGGGTGAGTTTTCGGGAAGGCTGCCAAGCGACCGTCGAGGAACTCAAGGCCTTCTGCAAGGAGCGTCTCGCTTATTTTAAAGTGCCCCATTATTGGAAGTTTACCGACCAGTTCCCAACAACCGTGACAGGCAAGATCCAAAAGTTTCGGATGCGCGAAATCAGCATCCAAGAGCTAGGCCTCCAAGCCGTAGCAGATATCGAAACAGCATAGATCGGACGGATCGGACAGATCGGACAGATCGGACAGATGCCGAGCTAGTTGCTGCAGCTAATGCCGAAGTACCTCAAAACCAGGCTGAGACCACCCTTCCTGCGAGCATTGCGATGAACGGATTTTGCCCGGTCTCCTTGGCAACCGCCATCGAGTCTTCTCGGTCGGGGGGAAATGCTGGTCCAGCATGGGTCAAGGGTAAGCCGGAGTTTGCGGTCCGTCATCGGGGACGCGTTTACCACTGCACGTCCCATGAAGCACGCGTCAAGTTCCTCGAGCAACCCGACCTTTACTCGCCCGTGCTAAGCGGTTGCGACTTGGTCGAATATGCCAAATCGGGCAAATGGATCGATGGTGACTGCCGATTCGGTTTTATCGACAAAGAAACTGGACGAATCTTTCTTTTCTCCTCAAGTTTGAATTGCCAAGAGTTTGCGCAGAACTGTGAGTCATACTCGACTATGGTCGACAAGCCCGCTGGGCGCTGATGCTCGAGGTCTGCTTGCCGTCCGATTCCCAATCGAAATAGGACGGCATGTATGGTCCATCAATCCCGATCTGGCTACTTCCTCGCAAATACGCTCGCTCTGGGTACAGCCCTGTTTCTTGGGAATGCTGCGGTTGACGCGCAAAATACCCGTCAACAGGCCATCTACTGGCCACGTCAGGAACTGGCCATCCCGTTCCAACTCAGTTCTCTTGGAACACCACCGGAATCCCTCGAACTCGAGGTCTCCGAGGATGCTGGCAGGTCATGGCATAGCGTTACCAAAGCGGATCCGACGCAGAAGCAGTTTCAATTCCAGACACAGCGCGATGGTGACTACTGGTTCCGCGTTAAATCCCTTGATCAATCAGGCCAAGTGGTCGATCAACCTGGCGAGGCGATGCACATTGTCATCGATTCAACCAAGCCCGTCGGTCAACTCTTGATTGACCTAGATCGCAAGGGGGACTTGCAAGCCGAATTCCGGATCGTAGAAACTTCGCTCGATCATTCATCGATTCGTCTGGAGTATCAAACCGAACTCGATTCGGCTTGGAAGGAAGTTATCTGCAAAACAGAAAAAGGGACCCAGGAGAACGAATGGGTCGGTTCGGCGACTTGGACCATTCCTCATCAAGCAACTCAGTTGGTCGTTCGGCTCTCGGGTCGCGATCAAGCCGGAAATGCGTTCGAAGTCACTCGCATGCCCAGGCTTCCGAAGACAGCGTTAGGACATTCCGGGGCGATGAAGTTTGCTAGTACCAAGCAGGATGGGGCTCAGGCTCCGGTCGGCTCTGGAGTAGCAAAGCCGACTCTGACGCTTCCGGCCATTCCCGGGGGGTTGAACCTTGCGCCTCCGGCACCTAAAAAAACCTCGATCCTTAGTACGACATCGGATATTCCTGCAGACAAACCGCAGATGTTTACTTCTACGGGGCTACCTGTTCGTAGTATTGAGGATCTACCGCCATCGAGTCTTTCCCGTTCGGAGCCAATCCCCGAACAAGCCTCTAAGTTTCCTGCCATAGAACCACCGGTTTCAAATCCGTCGAATGCCAAGCCCAATGCACTGCATTCATCGAGTCGCTCGTTCGAACTCGACTACGAAATCGTCAATGATCCAGGCTCTCCGATCGCAAGCATCGAACTCTGGGGGACGCTCGATCAGGGCAAGACCTGGGAGCGTTGGGGAGTCGATGCAGATCGTCAAAGCCCATTTGATATCGAGGTCGATACCGAGGGGCTCTTTGGCTTTCGGATGGTGATTGTTGGCAGCAACGGCTTAGCATCTCGCCGCCCGCTTCCAGGCGATTCGGCCGACGCTTGGATTCACGTCGATACAACGATGCCGCGCGCTCGAATCCTCAGCGCCCTGGCGGGTAAAGCTTCCGATGCTGGATCGTTAGTGATTGAATACCAAGCGATCGACGATCACTTTATCGATCGTCCCATCTCGTTGTACTACTCTGAAACCATGCAAGGTCCTTGGGTACCAATCACCCAGGGTGCAAAGAACCAGGGTCGTTTTGCTTGGTCAGGCGAAAGCCACTTGCCAGAGAAGGTCTATTTGAAGTTGCAGGCGACCGATGCGGCTGGAAACGTAGGCGAGCATATTTTGGATCTGCCGGTCGATGTTCAAAGCGCCGCGCCGCGAGGTAAAATCCAGGGCTTTCGGCCCCGTTAAGTCACCCTGGGTGCCACCAGTATCCGTATAATTGGGACTGTGATTCGGTGAGTTTCAGGTGACCTGATATCCCTTGCGATGTAATTCGACGATGTATCCTGTGCGATGTTTGTTTGCGGCCCTGATTTGCATAGGTGCCATAAACAGTTGTCTTGTCTTGACGACCTCAGGGTTGGCGCAAGTTCCCACGACGAAAGCAGTGGAGTTGCGCAAGCTTGATTCGAAGCATCTGCCCAACGCGATCCAGGTCCGAGAGGGGCTCCTATCCGGCGGGCTGCCTGAGTCACAAGAAGCCTTCGAAGAGCTTAATCGAATGGGGATTCAAACCATCATCAGCGTCGACGGTGCCAAGCCGGATGTTGCGATGGCCGAGCGCTACCAGATGCGTTACGTGCACATTCCACATGGTTACGATGGGGTACCCGAGGCGACTATCAAAACGCTTGTCAAAGCCGTGAGCGAGCTACCTGGCCCGATCTACGTCCACTGCCATCATGGTAAGCATCGAAGCCCGGCGGCAGTGGCTGCTTTATGCGTCGCCCAAGGAAGCTTGACGCCTGAGGAGGGGCTGAAACTTCTGGAGATTGCAGGCACGAACCCTTCCTACAAGGGGTTATTTCAGTCAGTTCGTCATGCAAAACGAATCGATCCATCCGTACTGGCTGAGCTCCAAATCGAATTTCCGTCCGCTCGCCTCATGCCGCCACTGGTCGATGCCATGGTAGCCTTGGATGAAACGTTCGCAAAATTGAATAAAGTGGCCCAGGGTGGATGGAAAGCAAAAGCGGACTTCAAGCAAATCGATGTCGCTCACGAGGCAGTCTTGCTCCGAGAGCATTTCGAGGAACTCAAACGCCTCGAGGACGTCGGCAAGTACTCAGCGGATTTCGCGAAGATGCTCGACGATTCCGAGCGAGCCGCATGGTTCATCGAAAGCATGCTCAATGCCACTGGCGAATCCCCAGTGCTCAGTAGTCTCAAGGCGATCCATCGCACCGCCATCGAGGTCAATTGGACAACCATCCGTTCCAACTGTAGTTCCTGCCATCAGCAATTCCGCGATCCCCCCCGATAACCATCTTACAATCTTGGCTATCTTGGCATCCAATTCGAAGCGCCAGAGGTCGCCGACCTGCGCAGGGGGATTGTGCGGCGATTGACCATGGTGGTACCGTCATCAAGGGTGTATTTCGCAAAGACTTCGACGCTTGCCGTGCTAGGAGTTGCTTCAGACCAGGGGATGGACAGATGCAATCCCGGAGCAGAGCCGACAGGTTCGAGATGCTCTTTGAGCTCCTCGGATTTGTACTCGTAACGCCCGATTCGAACGACCGAGCCGTCGGCGAGTGTCTCCTCGACGACCAGTGTCAGCGAACCTGTAGTCGGTACGAAATCACCAGCGAAATTTCGGGGAATGAGAACCAGATAGAGTCCATCATCGCCAGGTTTTCCATCGGTGTTCTGTGAACGGCACATCGTAGGGTGCCAATCGATCTGTCGGACACGAGGGTCGATAGGCTTGGACTTCGTCGCTGAGGTTTGAATCACTCCGGTTGCGGGGAGCTGAATCTTGCGATTCTCAAGAGCTCCATCGCTGCCGCTTGAGGGCAAGCCGCTCGGTGCAGGTTTCAGTAGAGACTCCTTGGGTGCTGCAGGTGGGTTTGCCGGTGGTAGAAGCGGTTCCTTAGGGAGTAGCTCCTCAGGAAGGGATCCCTTAATTAAAGGTTCGGGAGCTGGCAGGATTGGCTCGGAACTCAGCGGTGGAACCAGGTCACCGGACTTCTTGGGAATGATGATTTCGGGTGGCTCGAGCTTCAAGGACTCTTGCTCTTTGCTTTTCGTCGGTGGGATTTTCAGCGGCGTTGGGGTTTTTCGATCCGAAGGTGATGAGCTAGGGGGTGCATTTGAAGGGAGATTAGAGGGTGAGCTATCGAGCCGCTCGACACGCGCCGATTGCCGTTGCAGTTCCTGAAGACGGCCCTGGAGCCTAGCGTTTGTTCGCCGCAGATCCTCGATCTCGAACTCCATGGCACGGTTCTCTGCGTCAAAGTCGTAGACAAGGTCTTCGAGCGCTCGATTCCGTTGCGCCATCTGCTCGACATAAAGTTCCGTGACCGCTCTCTGCCTGCAGCCGACGTGACTTAGCAGCAAAAGGGTGAAGATCATCCCAAGCAACCGGTAGGTCACCGACGCATCGTTTCGACTTGGAACTACAAAACCCATCATGCAAATTAAGGTTCAGCGAAGCTGGAACTTTGGTGATTCATGTTACGCAGGTATTGCGTTTCGCTACCTGGACGGGGAATTAAGTAGTCCATTAGGGTATTTGGAGTCAAGGTGAAAGCCTCCAATGCAGGCAATTCCGATTGCTAGCAATGCCGCAAACGGATGTGAAAACGGGGGGATCGGAGCGATTTTAACGATTGGGTTGAACTTTTCGTCAAGTGATGACGGGAATAGGCCGATTCGAAGAAGGGTGTTTCGGGTCAAATTTATTTCTATCGATTAAGTCCCATGAAAATCGAATCCAAAGCCTATCTGATATTGCTGTTGCTCGCGAGCACCACCGGATGCCATGTACTGTTTGGGAATAAGGGTGGTCCTGGAAGTGATTTGGACATCCGACAGTTGCAGCGCGAGGGTTATACCTTGGGTGCCAATGGAGTTTTGCAGGGCGGCATGCTGGATGAGTCAAGTGTGCTTTTAGAAGTCAACGACGGTAAGAAGCACTTGGAAAAGATCCCAATCACCGAGGGGCAACCGATGTTTATTGCTGATGTGATTCGGGATGCTCAGTTGCACAAGAAGGTTGGTCGAATCCACGTTCGCGTGGTGCGTCCGAATGGCAATGCGGCTCCTGTGCGTATGGACATCGATTTTGACGAAACGGGTCGTCGGGTTCGAGAAGGAACGAATTACTCGCTTCGAGCCGGAGATCGTATCGTCGTGACCAAAGATGATTCGAACTTTGTTTCTAGAATGATCAGCGGTACATCGTTGTCGGACATGATGCGTTGACCATCATGTTGGATCGTTGGATCGATACAGCATCTGCCGTCTTAGGTGTATTTTTGGTGATGGGGATGGGTGGACTGGCCCGTCACCTTCGATGGTTTAGCAAAGAGGTCGATCGATCGCTTGCGAGTTTCATCTCGTATGTCTTGATGCCTTGCTTGTTCTTCCACCGGATTCTTAAAGATTCTTCGCTGACGGTCGATTTAGCCGCTTGGTACCCAGCGGTATTGGGGTATTTCTGCACGTTGATCGGGGTCGCGATCGCTTGGGGGGCTGCCAGAAGTCTGGGGCCAAGCTTTGGGTTGCGGAGCGATTCGCAGCAGAGAACCTTTGGATTGACCGCAGGGATTCACAACTATGGTTATATTGCGCTTCCGCTTGCAGAGGTCTTTTACCCGGCTTGCGTCGTTTCGCTGATGATCCATAACGTTGGAGTCGATTTGGCGCTCTGGAGCGCAGGCTTGTACACGATCTCAGGCAAGGGCCTGAGCAAATCTTGGAAGCGGATTGCCTTTAGTCCGCCAATGATCGCTGTTGCCTTGGCGATTTTTATCAAGCGGCTAGAGTGGGTGGAATGGGTTCCGGGTCCGATCGAGCATGCGACCGAAAAGCTCGGTCAGTGTTCGGTCCCCATGGGTTTGGTCGTCAGTGGAGCGATCCTGTATGACTATTTTGGCAAGTTGCCGTGGGCCACGATGTTGTGCATCACAGGTTTGTCAGTTCCTGTGCGGATGATTTTGCTTCCATGTACAATCCTAGCCGTCGCCACTTGGGGGACCGACTCCGAGCCCCTCAAACAGGTCTTGCTCATCCAAGCTGCGATGCCTGCGGCAACATTTCCGATCGTCATGACTCGACTCTACGACCAGGATGTCCAAACGGCTTGGGTCGTCGTCGTAGGGACTTCATTACTGAGCCTCCTGACGATTCCCTTGTGGATGACGTTCGGAGCGATGTGGCTTTTCTAACCCACCAATTCCCCGTCGCCTCGCCCCAAAAAGCCCACAAAAAAACCGGTTTTGCTGTCTGGACAATAGTTGTTTAGACGACTATTATGGTCAGGATGAGTTCGCGACCCGAGAGCAAAACCCGGAAGTTCGATTCCCAGCAGCAGGAGGTCTACCTCTCGCTCTGGAGAACTTACGACCGCCTCAAAGGCCTCGAAGACGAATTGTTCCAAGCCTGGGATTTGACCTCTCAGCAGTACAACGTGCTTCGGATTTTGCAAGCAGCCAATCCCAAGCCAGTCCCAACCCTACAGCTGTCGAACCGACTGATCTCCCGTGCTCCAGACATCACACGGATGATTGACAAGTTGCAGGAGCGAGGTTTGGTCAAGCGTGTGCGTAGCGAAAATGACCGGAGGACTGTCCTGGTGGAGATTACCGCCCAAGGGCTAGAACTTTTGGAAAACCTCCTAGAGCCTGTCAAGGCGCTTCACGTTTTGCAGGTAGGTCACTTAAGCCAAGCCGATAGGGCTTTGCTTTGTCGACTGCTCCAGCAGGCAAGAGCACCCCACGAACCACCTGACGGTCATTGGTGATCCTTAGAAACTTTCTACTCCGTTTTTGCAAGGTGATTTATGATTCAATCCGTGGAAAAACCAGATGCAATCGTCATTGGAGGAGGACCCTCGGGTTGTGCGACCGCTACGATCCTAGCTCAGCGAGGTTACAAGGTTACCGTTTTCGAGCGAGACCACTTTCCTCGCTTCCACGTAGGAGAATCTCTCATTCCCTTCTGCTATGGAACGATCAAGCGGATTGGTCTGCTGGACAAAATGAAGTCCAGTCACTTCACCAAAAAGTACGGAGTCCAATTTATCAGCGAACACGGAAAGCTCTCGGAACCTTTTCGCTTCGAAGAATACGATCCGCACGAACGCTCTCAAACTTGGCAAGTACTGCGAAGTGAATTCGACCAAATGCTCATGGAGAATGCTCGGGAACATGGAGTCGAGGTGGTCGAAGGGGCTCGAGTCCTGGATGTCGAACGCCAGGGTGATCGGGTCGTAGGAGTCAAGGTCAAGGTTGGTGATGAACCGGCCAAAGTGGTTCATGCTCAAGTGGTCGTCGATGCCAGCGGGCAATCTTCCCTGCTGATCGATCGAATGAATCTCCGGGAGTGGGATCCCGATCTGAAGAAAGCCGCCGTTTGGACTTATTTCAAGGGTGCGAAACGCGAACCTGGTTTGGATTCAGGTGGCACGATTGTCATTCAAACCCAGGGCAAGAAGGGTTGGTTTTGGTACATCCCTCTCCATGATGACGTGGTTAGCGTCGGAGTCGTCGCCGACTTCGACTATCTGTTCAAAAACAGAGATACCAAGGACCCTGAAAAGATTTTCCACGAGGAGGTTGCACGTTGCCCAGGGGTTCAGCCTCGCATCGCAGACTCTGAATGTGTCGGTGAGTACCGAATCATGAAAGAGTACTCCTATAAAGCAAGCAAAGCGGCCGGAGACGGATGGGTTTTGGTCGGAGACGCCTTTGGCTTTCTCGACCCGCTTTACTCGTCAGGAGTGCTGTTGGCTTTGGTATCCGCACAAATGGCTGGTGATGCGATCGCCGATGCCTTAGATGCAAACGACCCATCCGAGGCACGACTCAGAGTTTGGGAACCCGAGTATCGCAAAGCGATGGATCGCATGCGGAATCTAGTTCGTGCCTTCTATGACGGATTGAACTTCGGCCAACTGGTCCGGCGGCATCCCGACAAAAAGCACTTGATCACAGATATCCTCATCGGCAACTTGTTCAAGGATGAGGTCGACGAACTGTGGCCTTTGATCCAGGAACTGCGCGATGAGGAGTTGGCAGTTTCTAAATAGATGACTTACTAAACGGCTTGTTCGCTCGGCAGGGAGTACGGAGCGCGATACTCTCTAGTAAGCCATTGGTTGGGTGCATCGTTTCCAGTGAAGGTTTCTGAGATCGGATCGATGGGTAGCTTGCGTCCCATCCAGACCGAATAATCCTTGACGGAATTCGTTTCGAGGTGTTCCGCGGTTCGTTTCCAAGTTTCGACGATGGATGCATCCCCTTCTTGGGATTGAAGAGAGTCAATTACTTCGGCACCTGGAATCTGTTTTCCGAGCCTCAGCGAGATATTCCCCAAGTGGCAAAGAGCGCTTGAGAGGTGGCCTTGTTCGATGTCCGCATTGAGGGACTTGTAGTCCCGGGACCGCATCGCATCGGTGAAGTTCTTGTAGTGGCGATCATCCCCACCTCCGTCGAATTGCTTGATCGGTGTACCATCGAGATCGAAAGCTGTACCGCTGGAGTAGGAAGTCATGACCAAATAGCCTTTGGTGCCTTCGACAATCATTCCGACGTTGGCGCCCTTGTAGTCTGGGGTGGGCAATCCGCGGACTTCGAAGATCAACTTTCGCTTGCCGTAATCGTGCACCACGACTTGAGTATTGGCTGTCTCACCAGCGTCTTCATAGCCAAATCGGCCTCCAAAGGACCAGACTCGATCGCTCAGGCGATCTTCGCCTAGAGCCCAGCGGCACAGGTCCATTTGATGGATCCCTTGGTTTCCTAAATCACCGTTACCGTATTCCCATTGCCAGTGCCAATCGTAATGGAAGCGTTTTCGGGTCAAAGGTAAAATTTTCGCAGGACCGGACCACAGGTCGTAATCGACTTCTTTGGGAACCTCATAAGTACCGCGAGGCCCGATCGAGTCACGGCGTTTGTAGCATAATCCTCGCGAGATGAGCACATCGCCGATGCCGCCTGCGTGGACAAACGCGATTGCGTCGCGCATCCCTGGGTTCGAGCGGCATTGCGTACCGGTCTGAACCATTCGCTGGTGCTTGCGGGCCGCTTGAACGACCCGTCGCCCTTCGAGGACGTTATGAGAAACTGGCTTTTCGACATAGACATCTTTGCCAGCTTGAATAGCCCAGATCGCGCCTAGCGAGTGCCAATGGTTGGGTGTGGCGATGCTAACGGCATTGATCGATTTGTCTTCGAGCAATTTGCGGAGATCCTTTACCCAAACCGGTTTCTTACCACCCTGCTTTTCGGCTGCTTTTTCGCAACTGCGTTGTCCTGCTTTTTCGTCGCAGTCGCAAATGTGGGTAACGACGGTTCCCGGCTTGCCAGCAAAGCCATCGATGTGGGATTGGCCGCGTCCCCCGGCACCAATCACTGCGACTTGGATTGTGTCATTAGGCCCGATCGATGGGGGTTGTTGTTGAGGCTCGGTGGCTTGGGCTCGCTGCGCTTGCAATGCCATGGCAGCAGCGGTGGTAAACATGGATTGTTCGAGGAAACGTCGGCGGGAGAGGGAACTCATGGGTGGATCCTTATACAGGTTAAGGTTTGAAGACGATTTGCCCAATCGGCAAATTGTAAAGGATCCCAAATCGCTTTGCATCGCACCGAAATCTGATAAATCCCAAAAAAATTGTCAATAACCGATTCTACAGACCTTTGATCCCCAACCATCGAGCAGCATTGGTTTTAAACAGTTTTTCAATTCTTGACTCATTCCACCCCAACTCCGAATGACAAATCGAGCGCATGCGCCCTAGGGTTGCGCCCGACCCTACGAAATGGGAACGGTCTTCGCTCCGCGGAACCCCATCGGCTCCGACTGCAACCTTGCGATCGCCGAGTTGATAGACTCCTGGCTCGAGCCCTGCAGCGCTGATTGCATCTGAGATAATCGCAACTTTGTCCTCTCCGAACCAATCGACCCAGGTATCTAAGAGCCAAAGAGGTAAATGATGCCCATCGGCGATCAAGGTTACTCTTAGGTGTTCTCGCATGGCTAGCACTCGCTGCAGGATATTATCATGCCTAGGAAGCATCGGTGGGCAAGCGTTCCCTAGGTGTGTAAAGAGACTCAGTCCAGAGTCGATCGCAAGCAGCAGTTGCCGGATCGATGGGTTGCAATGCCCGGCTGCCACGAGAATGTTCTGTTGGATCAGATAATTTATCCCTCTAAGAGTCGGATCGCATTCGGGTGCAAGAGTAACAAGCTTCAGCCAACCATTGGCCGCATCGACAAGCCGTTTGAGTTGATCCAGATCTAATGCGATGGCATGTTGCGGTGGGTGGGCCCCGATGTAACCAACTTCTGACGAGATAAAAGGACCTTCGAGATGGATCCCAATCGCCTTGCTCTTGGCCAAAGGGTCCTGATGATTCACTTCACACCACTTCGCAAGTCTGGTTAGCTTCGAGCACAGAGACTCGATGCTATCGGTGATCAAGGTTGGTAGGAAGCATTTGGTTCCATCCTGACCGAGCAAATTGACGGCTCTTTTCCAGTCGTCTTCGGATACTTGACTCTGATTGAAATCAATACCACCTAAACCATTGATTTGAAGATCCACGTATCCATCGATTTTTATCATGGTTTCGGTCGTCTCGGTTCGGAAAAGAAAAGAGCCGACTGGCTTGAATGCAACCAGTCGGCTCTGTTGGGTTATTCACTGAGGTCAATTCGACTAGAACAAGTCGCTGGCGAACAGATCATCGACCAAGCCAACCGAGTTTTCCTCTTGTTCCTGCTCAGCGGCTAAGCCAGCTAGGAGTTGGTCGACACTCGAAGCGTCGACCGGAGCATTCGCAGCCCAAGCTGGGACACTCGTTCGACCTACCCAGTTGGACTGGATGGCCAAGGGGACATCGACCATCGTACCGGAGGTACCGGCTTGGATCTCGATCGCTGGAGCAGCCTGAGCTTCTCCCTCTCCTGATGAGCCTGAGCCATTGATACGATTGACAACCCAAAGGATATCAAGCGGCGAGAGGAACCCGTCCTCGTTGACATCCACATAGTATTTCTCTCCGGACTGTTCACCTTCACCGCTGCCGCCCAAAGGACCACCGCCGTTGGTGTTGACTTTGTTGACCAGGATCAGTGCGTCGATTGGCGATACGAATCCGTCGTTGTTGACGTCGAATCGGTCGTAAGGATTGGTATTCCCTTCACCACCGGCTCCTGATCCACCAGTGATCACCAGGTCGGCTGGGATGTAACTGATTTGATCGTATGGCACTTTGTTGCGAGGATCGCTGTAAAGGAGCGAGTCATGGAAGGGGCTGATGTCGGCCGGATCCGCAATGAACTTCGCGACGCCAGGAACATTGGCCTTCATCCGAATGCTGAATTGCAGCAGTTCCGAGGTTCCCAACGGTGAGGCGGAGTCCTGGAAGGAACCGACTTCGTTAATCAATCCAGGGATACGGATATCACCTGACTTGCCGTTGCTATATCCATTAGGTCCGGTTGCAAACTCGATTTGGAAACCCAAACCGCTGGTCGATGTTTGCACACTCACCAAACCGCGATCGTAGAGGATGTCTTGGTAGGCAGCGAAAACACCGCTCTGCGTATTCGGAACTCGGAGGTCTTGGACATACCCTCGCAGCTCAAATTGACTTCCAACTGGGATCGAGGTGATCGGTTTTCCGTTCAGATCGAAGGCCTTGAGCTGGATCTTCATCTTGTCGTCGGCACTGGTGTTACCGACCTTGAGCGTTACGGTCGCCGTCGAGGTGAATCCTCGGGAGTCGGCAATCGTGTAAGTGAACTGATCGGAGAATCCAAGCGAGCTGGTGAACGGCACGAACTGGATTCGATCGTCAGCTGGGTTTGTAGTTCCTCGGTTGTCGATCGAAACCACACCGTTGGCCGGTTGGGTAACCGAAGTGATTCGGATAGGACCAGAGGTGCCGACGATATCGTTTGCCAGGACGTTGATGAACGATGTGGAGTTCAGCAGCAGTTCCGCGGTGCTGTCATCGACTGCGAAAGGCAACTCGGTTCCCTTAGGAACAACTTCGATCGTCGATCGCAAGTAGCGGACTTGTTCCACCGGAACCGGAGCGTTCGGAGGGTTGTAGAGTACCACATCGGTGTTGGGTGAATCATTCGCGGGATCTCCGGCGAACTCTGCCAAACCTGCCGAGCGAGCGGTGAAGGTCAGGATGGTCATCAGCGATGGGTCGGCGAACTCAAACGGAGGCTTTTCAGCACCCGTGAACGCACCCAAGGATCGGATGACTCCCGGAACCGACGCAGATCCCGAAACTCCACTACGGTAAGGAGCTACTGGCGAGTTTGCGAAATCCAAGGTTGTGCCAGCTCCGGGGCTCGACGGCAGAACTATATTCGAACTGTAGAGCAGATCGAGGTAAGCCGCATACACACCTGGGTTCTGAACGGAGGTTGGCGGAGTTTGTCCTGCACCGCGCTCTGGTCGCAAGTCGTACGTGTACACGTAGACTTGGAACTGGTCGCCTTGGGTGACACTTGTGATCGGATTTCCGGACATATCTCGGAACGCGAAGCTGAACTCGACATTGTCATCGAGGCGATCGCCTTCGAGCGTGTGAACGGTTACTCGGGCTGTCGAGGACTTTCCTTGTCCATCCGTCACGGTGTAGGTGAACGTTTCGGTTCCGCCAAAGCCACGTCGAGGAGTATAGCGGAGGCTCAGGCCACCGGACCCGATCGAAAGTGCACCACCCTTGTCTGGGTTGGTGAAGTTGGTGACAACCAAAGATCCGCCAGCACCTTCGATGTCGTTCAAAAGAACATTCAGTGGGTAGGAGACCGAGTTGGTGGGCAAGTCGAATGAATCGTCGACGGCAACTGGATCGGTGAATTGCAAGTTGACGGTGACCGTAACGTTCGCCGTTTCACGTTTTCCGGAAGCAAAGACGACCGTGTAAGTGAAACTGTCTTGGCCAAAGAATCCGCGTGGAGGGGTGTATCGCAGCGTGTTGTTTGGACCGATCGAGATCGTTCCGCCTTGTGCCGACGGCCCAGGCAGAACTGCCGTTACAGGATCATTTGGAGGTAAGAAATCGTTGGCAAGCACATCGAAAATGTTCGCCGTGCTGTTTCGGGCAACCGTGAACGAATCATTCTGAAGAATGGTCCGAGGCCCATTGTTGATGGTGTACACGTAGTCTTCGACTTCACCGGCTGCAGCGCGTCCGGTTGGGCCAACATCGCGAGTCTGCGAGAGACGGAAGCGTGCGAAGCCATTCGAGACCGCATTGTTCGGAACAGTGAAGGTCACCGTGTTATCCCCAGCGACAGCTGCCAGGTTGGTGACAATTTGCTCGCCTGGATCGGTCCAGACGCCGTTCCCGTTGAAATCGATCCAGCCTTGGACGAAAGCACCCGCACCTGCGGTGTTGGTGACATTGATGCGGATGATGTTTTGGTTGTCGCCACGAACTAACGGTGTCAGCAAGGTCACACCGTCTTCGTCGTTGATCACGTTGCCCGATGAGTTCAAGGCACCATTGGTATCGTCACCGTTGGAACTGGACGATGGTCGGCCATCGATTTCAGCATCCCAGTTAGCACCTAGGCGGAATCCATCGAGTTGACCAGCAGATGCACCGCTGTTGCTGCGGAGGGTCGCATAAGGACTCGGAGCATCACCCCAGTCAGAGGACTCTCGATTCCCAAAATCAAAACCGCCTAAAGGCGTTGTTCCATCATAAGTTGCCGTGTGGAAGCCGCCTACCGGGAACGTTTGAACATAACCTGGATCGACCACTTCACGGATGCTGTAGGTGCCGGCTCGCGGCGGAGTAAGCAGGTAAGATCCATCTGCCTTGGTCAGTGCTGCTGGCTCGCCCACATCCGGCCGAGCGTCACCATCGAGGTCAAGATAGACATACACTCCTGAGAGACCAGGTTCACCGGCATCTCGGATGCCATCGCCGTTGATATCAAGCCACTTAAATCCAGTCGCAGCACCGGAGGGAGCGAATGATCCAAAGTTCACGGTGTTCGTGGCACCGAGTGTTACCGAAACAGTCTTGGCTTCCTCAGCTGCATTGGACGCTAACCATCCAGCCGGTCGGACAACTCGGATCACCTGGGACCCACTTGCCGCCTGAAGGGTGTACCGCCCAAGCGAGTTGGTCGTGGCCCGAGGCTCGCCGATATCCAGTAGGCTGTTGTTGTTCGAATCAACAAACACTTGCCAACCGGAGATGCCTGCTTCACCAGCATCTTGACGGGAGTTTCGATTCACATCGTTGTAGACCACGCCAGTGATTGTGCCGCCGATCGTGCCGGTGGACATTCCAAAGGCCAACATGTTGGCACTGTCATCGACACCGCCGCCGAAGGGAATCCCAGCCGTCGGGGAGAATTCATCGACACTGTAGTAGAGCGGCTCGTCGTCTCGATTACCAAAAATACCATCAACGCCGGCCCCCGAAACGACGATTGGGTCATAGAACTGGTCCATGATGCCGTAGACGAGGTTGTTCGGATCCTGGTGCACGCCACCAAGATAGTGCCCGGCCTCGTGGGCGATGACCATCGAC
This sequence comes from Pirellula sp., assembly GCA_046086605.1. GTDB lineage: Bacteria > Planctomycetota > Planctomycetia > Pirellulales > Pirellulaceae > JBKCUI01. The sequence goes on from JBJSXX010000042.1 coordinate 38,590, forward strand.
AGAAGCTCAGCAAACAGATCTGCCCTAGAAACATTTCCTGCGATAGGAACGATGGCTGGATCTGTCGAGTCAGCGATGAGGATGTCGAGCATCACCAATCCGCTCTCTTCACGGCTGAAATTTCCAACGTCAACCGACTGAGCGATCCCCAATAGACCCGTTGCGGGATCCAGCCCGATTTCCGTTTGAGTACCGCCGACCATCACTCGAGAAACATTGGCTTGACCCCAAATGTCCGGCGAGTCAAAGCTTGAAACGAGCTTGAGATTGAACTCGCCAGGAACGCCCGAGGCACCATAAAAACCATTGTTCGATCGAGCAGCCAGCGACGTTCGCATCTTTTGCTCAACGCGATTCATCACGTTGCGTGCTAGTGCTGGAGTATCCGCAGTCGTCAGACCCAATTGCGGCATGTAGCGAGACATTGGGGGAATGCGCAAAGTCCCGGCTGGAACCCCCAGAGCGGTTAGGTTTAGCGTTTCAGCACGCGTCAATGCCCCGTCGAAATCAACGTACAAAATTTGTTGAGTACCGATCGGCTCTCGCTCAAAGGTCGATCGTTGGACGCGTAGGTTCAACGAGTAGGCACCGATGCCATCTGCAACTCGAAGGTAGTACCGACCCGTCGTACTGATCACGTAGGGCAGGGTTGTGGTTCCATCTTTGTAAAGCGGCGAAGAAGGCGGATAAGCCGTCCCGTTAAGAAAACGACCTTGAGCGAACAACAACTCTTGAGTGTTGCTGTCGTACAAAGCCAAGGTTGGACGGGATCCGGTGGCCGCCACCAACCGAGAATCCAAAATGTCACCTTTCTTCAGATCCAATGCGTAATAGTCTTCGTCGATCAACGACGCGAAAGATCCAGACACATTGACGGGTTGAGACGAGGACAAAGGCAACAACTGGGCTTTAGCAATGAAGTTGTTCGGCTCGACTTCACTGACCGCCAACGGGTTGTTCGATTCACCCGACCCAGTGCTGCCGGAACTTCCCGAGCCGCCTGAACCCGCGTTTGCAATCTGATTTCCCGCACGCGTGTAAGCTTGCTCGCCTCTGAAATACATCGTGGCCAACTGGCTCTCAACCCATGGAGCAAAATCACCGACCATGAGCTCGCGATTCTCTAGTCGCTCTACCAAACGCGACCTCTTGGCAGGTCGCTTCGAAGATCGTTTTCTCAATGAACTCTTCTGACTAGATGGCTTGTTTGACTTCACCATGGGGATCCCCAATTGAGGAACGATAAGGAATTTCAGCACGCCCTCGACGCACCATTGTCTACCACCAAAAAGTAACAAGGCGCACCCGTAGCCGTCGACAGGCGACCCCCATCCTAGTTGGAGGGACTTGGCTGTCAACAAAACAGACCAAGACGTATGAGTCAAATCGTCGGCGTAAAGTTCCAATGCTTCGCACATTTAAACCGCTTACCGGCAAAGTCCAAAAGATTGTGCCGTTAGAACCCGAACTAAACCCTGCAATTCCATAGGCATTGACGAATGGGTAAGCTTTTCCGCCGTTGACGTTTTTCAGGTTTTCGGAGACATTTTCGACCCAAAACCCCTCTGGATGCGATAAGCCAAACTTCTAAGGATACGTTTATGGATCCCATTTTAACGGCGGTCGAATCTGCCAAGACCCAAGGAAAAATCACTGAGACGGCGGCCCAAAATATCGCCGATTGGCTCATTCAGCCCCGCTACAGCGAATACCGCGAGGAATTGGTCGCACATATCCAACGCGGGGACTGGAAAAAACTCGACGATGCCTTTTGGACCATCATCCCATTCGGAACCGGCGGCCGAAGGGGGAGGATGTACTCCATCGGATCGAATGCAATCAACGATCGGACCATCGGCGAGAGCGCCCAAGGCTTGGCCGACTATATCCTGAGTTTGCCGGCTGCGAGCCAGGCTCATTCCCAGCCGCTTTCGTGCGCGATCGCCTACGACACTCGGCACAAATCACGCCATTTCGCGGAACTCTGCGCCTCGATTATGGTCGCCAATGGTTTCCAAGTCGTGTTTTTGGACGGCTACCGAGCCACCCCGCAGCTCTCCTACGCAGTACGCCACTTTGGTTGCACCTGCGGAATTATGGTTACCGCTTCCCACAATCCCCCCAGCGATAATGCGGTCAAGGTCTACTGGAAAACAGGTGGCCAGGTCCTGCCGCCCCATGACGAAAAAATCATCCAAGCGGTCATGCGAGTTGAGCAGATCCGCAGAATCGGGTTCGACCAAGCGGTATCGCAGGGAAAAGTGCGATTTGTCACCCAAGAGATCGATCAAAACTTCCAAAAAGCCGCCTTGGAATTCTCTTGGAGCGGATCGCGAGACGCAAAAATTCTCTACTCCCCCCTCCATGGCGTGGGAGGTTTTGCTGTCCCGTCTCTTTTAAAAGCCGCAGGGTTTAGTCAGGTAATCGAGTTTGCTCCGCATTCGACCCCCGATGGCGATTTTCCAAACGTCCCGGGACACGTCAGCAACCCAGAGAACCCTGCTGTCTTTGACGCCATGGTCGAGTATGCCAAAACCATCGGTGCCGATATCGCTCTTGCGACTGACCCAGACTGCGACCGAATGGGATGCTCCTGTCCTCTGACCCTTGATCCCAAAAGCCCTTGGGCCACTCTCAACGGAAACCAATTAGGGGTGCTCCTGACCGACTACGTCATCTCGAAACGCAAGCAAGCTGGCAACCTTCCCAAGAATGCTTATGTCATCAAAACCTTGGTGACCACCGATATGACTCGGCGGGTCGCGGAGTCTCAAGGGGTCCGCTGTGAAGGGAATATCCACGTGGGCTTTAAGTGGATCGCGGGCCTGATGGATGCTTGTGGTCCAGATGGTTTTGTCTTCGGAACCGAGGAATCGCACGGCTATCTCATCGGCAGCTATGTTCGCGACAAAGACGGCGCGGCCGCTTGCTTGCTCATGGCACAACTCGCAGCCGACCTGAAATCCTCTGGCAAGACCTTGCACCAACGATTCGACGAATTGATGCTCGAACACGGTGTATACCTCGAAGACCTGATCAATGTCCAAATGGAAGGAAGCCAAGGAATGGCCAACATGAAGAGACTCATGGACCAGCTTCGGTCCTCTCCCCCAGAATCGATCGCAGGCCTACCGGTCTTGGCCGTTCGTGACTACGGTAATTTGACTCGCCGGAACCCACAAGGAGCAACAGAACCTATCGATGCTCCCAAAAGCAACATGCTGATTCTGGAACTCGGAAACGCCGACCACAGCCCTAGCGGCAATGCGATCGCCGTACGACCATCAGGCACCGAACCGAAGATCAAGTTCTATCTGTTTGGACACCAGGACCTCTCAGAGAATTCCCGGTCCGCTTTGCATGCGACCAAGCAGTCGGTGATGGATCGTATCGCCGAGATGAAAAAAGATATCGGCGTGTTGGCAAAGCTGTAATGCGATTATTGCCAACCGCCACCGAGGGCTTGGTAAGCATTGATAACCGCGGCTAACTGTTCTTGCTTGATATCGATCAGCAGCATTCGAGCTTCCATGAGTTCCCGCTGGGCCAACAAAACTTCAACATACTCGGCACGAGCGTTTTGGAACAAATTGTTCGCCGCGTCAACGGAAGCTTCTAACGCCTGCAGTTGCTGTTTCTTGCCCTCGATACTGCGACGGTAATTCTCGACCTTCGTCAGATAATTAACCACCTCGATGTGAGCTTGCAACACGGTCTGTTGGTAGTTGTAAATCGCTTGCAACTGCTTGGCGTTGGCGGTGCTGTACGCGGCTTGGATGGCTCGCTTGTTGATCAGTGGCCCGACTAGATCCGCTCCAACTCCGTACATTAAAGATTGCGGTGTCTGAAACAGATATCCAGTGCTAAATGCATTCCAACCGAGTCCCCCGGTCAGATTCAAGGATGGATAGAATCTCGCCCTTGCAACTTTCACATCGAGACCTGTCGCTGCTACTTCGCGTTCGGCTTGCCGTATGTCGGCTCGATTCTGCAAAAGTTCTGATGGAATCCCTGAGCACAGGTCATCGAAGTTCAAGTCGACGAAGGTGACCGATGGGCGATCGACGTGCTGAGGATAACGACCAGCTAGAAAATTGATCCGATTCTCTTTTTCGACGATCTCTTGTTGGATGATCGCTCGCTCCGCTTTGTTCTTTTCCACTTCGGCTTCAAATCTTCGCACGGCAAGTTCGGTTCCGCGGCCCGCGTTCTTTTTTGCGATGGACATTTTCAAACTGTCTTGCTGAATCGAAATCGTCATTTCGAGTGTTGCCAGACGACTATCGAGAGCCAGCAATTCGAAATAATTCTCGGCGATCTCGGCGACCAATCGGGTGACGACAAAGTTCCTGCCTTCACGAGATCCCAAATACCGCATCGCGGCGGCCTGCTGTGCATTGCGCAATCGGCGCCAAATGTCCAACTCCCAGGAGATCTGCGTACCTACAAGGAAGTTCGGCAACGGTTCAGGAAAAGCAGTTCCCGGCTTGACCTCCAATTGCTCTTCGACGGCCCCGCCTCGCGTGTATCTGCCTTGCTTGTCGACCCCTACCCCTACTCCACCGGTGACAAAGGGGCGATACTCTCCGCTTCTTGCGTATGTCTCGTAATTGGCAATCTGGATCTCTTCGGCCAGGATTCTCAGTTCCTGGTTGCCTTCCAATGCCTGATTGATCAGCTCATACAAATACGGATCCCCATAGAAAGCTGCTTTGGGGATGCAAGCTGAATTTTCTCCAGGGCCACAAGTAAAGTCACGGGTCGCTTCGTCAATCCCCTCGGGCCTTGTTCCTTCCAAGTCGGAATCCGGATCGCCCCCCGATCCGGTTCCAGGGTCTTGAAGCCAGAAATTGCTTGCGACGACAACAGGCGTGGATTCCTCGGTTCCACTTGCAAGCTTGACAACTGTTTTCTTATCAATCGATTCCTCAGCATCGATCGAGACTTCTTGCGGAACCTGATTGAATCCCAGCCGACCTGCAATCTTGCTGAGTATGGGTGGCTTCTTTTTGGCGGATGTTTCTACTCTGGGAACCTTGGGTTCATCAGGCGCACTAGGCTCATCCTCTACGCTTGTCATCGGTTGGAGCGTGGGTCCAGAGGTCTTACCAAACGGGGTCCCATTGTTCCAGTTATAGGTGTCCGGCAGCAGTGGACCGGGCTGGGGACAACGGAGGTTCGGTATGCCGCACCCGAGCGTCAGGGCGCAACTACCCAGACAAAACGATGCGATGATGCGACGGATATTCCGCAGTGCGTCAGACCGCGAACCTTGCGAAACGTTCATTTTCATCCCTGAATTTGAGGCAGGCTTAGAAATCCCGGTAAAGATCTATCTGCGTGGCGTTGGTTCTATCGTCCGCGCGATTCTAGCTTTTGAATCGATCGCAACGATGATGCGGGTTTTGCCAAGATTTGCAGATCTTTTTCAGTGCGCCTGGCCGTGGGATTCTGCGGATTCCTCCGAAGAATGCCTTTCGAGGATTTCGCTAATCGGTTCGTCATGCTCATCCCGAATCAATCGCTTGCCATCCCCGATCTTGGCAAACAGGTAATAAAGCCCCGGGATTACCAGAACCCCCACGACGGTACCGAGCAACATCCCCCCCACGGCCGTCGTACCGATCGTTCGATTTCCCAATGCACCGGGCCCGGTCGCACGCACCAGAGGAATTAGCCCTGCGATAAATGCAAAGGAAGTCATCAAAATGGGTCGGAATCGCAATGCTCCACCCTCGACCCCCGCATCTTGAATGCTCAGACCCTCGCGCCTTCGCTGTACGGCGAATTCGATAATTAAGATAGCATTCTTTCCCAAGAGTCCCACGAGCATTACCAGACCGATCTGGCAGTAGACGTCGTTGGCAAGTCCCAAGGCTTTGAGGAGGAAAAACGAGCCAAAGATCCCGATCGGTAACGACGCAATGACGGCCAGGGGCAGCAGGAAGCTTTCGTACTGACCTACTAGCACGAGATACACGAAGGTGACGACGATCAGGAAGATATAGAAGGCTGTATTGCCAGCATTGGCTTCGTCGTAGGCGAGCCCCTGCCAACCGATGTCGAAGCGTTGGGGCAATGTTTCGGCGGCTACTTGTCGGATCGCCGCGAGGGCTTCACCGCTGCTGTATCCTGGTGCCGGGGCACCTTGGATAGGTGCGGTGGGATAGAGGTTATAGCGGCTGATTTCGTTGAGGCCTTGGCGTTTCTCGATGCGCATGAAAGCCGAGTAAGGGACCATTTCGCCGGCATCATTTTTGACGAACATATTATCCAGGTCCCTAGGAAACCGACGGAACTCTGGCTTGGCCTGCACGTAGACCTTGTAGAACTGTCCAAAGCGCACGAAGCCTTGTTCCCAGGTGCTTCCGATGACGATCGAAAGGTTGTCCATCGCATCGCGAATCGAAACGCCTTTTTGCATGGCCACATCGTTGTCGATGATGATTTCGTATTGTGGATAGTTGGCTGCAAAAAAGGTGAATAGGCCTTTGACTTCGGGTCGTTTTCCTAGGGCTTCCATGAATCGATCGGTTTGTTTTCCGAGTTCTGTGTAATCTCCGCTATTGGTTTTATCCAGCAGATTGACCGAAAAACCACCTGCGGCGCCGAAGCCTGGAACGGCGGGAGGCTCAAAGAACTCGAGTTTGATGTTCGAGATTTTGCGACCTCTCTCTTCGAGGTCCATGATGATATCTTTGGAGGTTCTAGTGCGGTCGGCCCATGGTTTGAGGTTGATAATGCATGTGCCGGCGTTCGAGCCTCGGCCTTCGGTCAAGACTTCGTAGCCAGCGATCGAGGAGACGGAACTGACCTCGTCGAGTTCCTTGCAAACGGCTTGGAGCTCGTGGCACTTGGCATTGGTATACTCCAGCGTTGATCCTGGTGGAGTTTGAACGATCCCGTAGATCATGCCTTGATCTTCAAGCGGGATAAAACCGGTAGGCAAAACGCGATTAACAAACAGGATTCCATAGGCAAAGGCCCCGATGATACCGATGGTCAGAATACGCCGTGTGATGATGTGCCGCAGGATCCCCGCATATCCAAGAGTGATTTTCTCAATTCCGAGATTGAATACTTTCAGGAACATCCCGATCGGGCTTCGAACCCGTTTGGTACCATCGCTTCCTGAGAAAGTGGCTCGGAAGGTCAGTGCTCCGAGCAATGCGGCTAGTCCAGCGAAGATGTTGATTCGTGTGTCGTCGAGCTTGATTTGCTCAGAGATCACTTCGTGCACCAAATGGATATGGAGTAGTCGGTGAACCCCATAACCCACTGCGGTTCCTAGCAACAAGCAAATCACCGCTCGGGGAACCCAGGCGAGTCGACCAAAACCGCTGTTGAGAAATCGATTGATACTAGCGACTAGACCTGTCTCTGGAGCGCTATCCGACAAGGGCTTCAGGATGATCGCACACAAAACGGGCGTCAGCGACAGTGCGACGACGCCAGAGATCACGATCGACATGGCCATGGTCAAGGCGAACTGTCGATAGAAAACACCCACCGGCCCTGGGATAAAAGTCACCGGTATGAAAACCGCTGTCATCACCAGCGTGATGGCGATGATCGCACCGCTGATTTCTTGAATCACTTCTTTCGTAGCCGCATAGGGACCTAGATGTTTCGAATGCATCTTTTCGTGGACGGCTTCGACGACCACAATCGCATCGTCGACCACTACACCGATGGCCAAGACCAACGCGAAGAGGGTGATCAAATTGATCGACATCCCAAAAATCATCATGAAGAAGAAGGTTCCGATGAGCGAGACCGGCACTGCAAGCGTTGGGATCAGTGTGCTGCGGAAATCCCCCAAGAAAAAGTAAACGACCAGCGAAACCAGGATAAAAGCTTCGAACAACGTATGAAGCACCTTTTCGATCGATGCGTCTAAGAACTGGGATACGTCGTAGGTTACGGCATAGTCCATCCCTGGTGGAAATGTCTTTTGTTTGATCTCCTCGACCGTCGCCTTAACCTTTTTGATCACTTCTGCAGCGTTGGATCCTGGGCTTTGCTTCATCACGATGGCAGCCGAAGGGAGTCCATCGATGTCGGAGTAAAGGTCGTAGAACGAGGATCCCAAGCGAACCGAGGCGATATCCTTGAGCTTGATCAATTCACCTTTACGAGTGGCTCGGACAATGATGTTGTCATATTCTTCTTCCGTTTGGTATCGTCCGACCCAGGTTAGAACATATTCTAGAGTTTGCGAAGTACTCCCGGTCGCCTGGCCAAGTCTTCCTGGAGAGCCGATCATGCTTTGATCGGCGATGGCTTTCATGACCTCTTCGGCACTGATGTTGTAGGCACGCATGCGGTCGATATCCAGTTCGACACGCATGGCATAGGCGCGATTTCCTAGA
>JBJSXX010000043.1:0-4161 GCA_046086605.1 Pirellula sp.
GGTTCCCCGAGGAACGAACTAGGATCGCGCAAAGAGGGATGGGAGGAAGATTTCAAGCCATGAGCGGGGGGGGTGGGTGGTCACCTGAGATGGAATATGGGCTGGTGGCTAATGCAGCCGCAGATGGAGCACCTGGCGCACCTGCACCGGCTTTATTGGCCAAGGGGATGCCCATGGCTGCGGCCGCACCGATGGGTGAATCCGGCGGGGATGGCAACAACGGCATTCCAGCCAAACCTGTTGCGATCGATTCGATTTCACCTCGCACCAATCTCAATGAAACCGCTTTCTTCTTCCCGCATCTATTGAGCGATGCACAAGGAAACGTCATTCTTGAATTCACCATGCCCGAAGCGCTCACCAAATGGCGTTTCATGGCCTTGGCCCACGACAAAGAACTTCGCAGTGGAACGCTCTACGACTCGATCGTCACAGCCAAGGATCTGATGGTTCAACCTAACCCTCCTCGATTCCTACGAGAAGGGGATGTCATCGAGTTTACGGCCAAGGTGACCAACCTTTCGAACAAACCCATGCAGGGAACGGTGGCGCTGCACCTGAGCGACGCGATCGACGAAATGAACGTCGATTCAAAATTCGAAAACGGAAAGCCTGAGCAAAATTTCGAACTCGGGGCCAACGAATCCAAGTCCTATCGATGGCGTATCCGAGTCCCCGAAGAGGCTCGACCGATCCTCTTTAAAACCGTGGCCGTGAGCGATAAGGTGAGCGATGGGGAGCAAGCCATGCTACCAGTGCTTTCCAATAAGGTGCTTGTGAGCGAAGCGATCCCGTTACCGATTCGAGGCAAGTCGACCAAAGAGTTCGAGCTGAAGAAACTCGTCGAATCGGCCGCATCTCCAACGATCCGTCATCAATCGCTCACCGTGCAGATGACATCGCAACCCGCTTGGTACGCCGTCTTGGCACTCCCTTATTTGATGGAGTACCCCTACGAGTGCAGCGAACAAACATTCAATCGCCTCTATGCCAACAGTCTTGCAAGACATATTGCAAAGAGCGATCCGAAAATCGCGAAAGTCTTCGAGACCTGGAGAAACCTGCAACCCCAGGCCCTCGAATCTCCGCTCAGCAAGAACAAGGACATCCAATCGATCCTGCTCGAGGAAACTCCTTGGCTCAAAGATGCGCAGAAAGAGTCCCAGGCGCGCCGCAATGTCGGGCTCCTTTTCGATACGAACCGTTTGGAAAGTGAGACACAATCGCAACTGAATAAACTCGCTCAAATGCAGCGACCAAGCGGCCTTTGGCCGTGGTTCCCAGGCGGACCAGACAACGAGTACCTATCGCTCTACATCGTTACAGGTTTTGGGCGATTAAAGAACCTTGGAGTAGCCATCGACGATGGAATTGCTCAGCGTGCACTCGGTGCACTGGACGCTTGGATGAACAAACAGTACATCGAGATCAAGGACAAGGATCCTAAGAAATCCAATTTGAGTTCGACGATCGCGCTGTATCTCTATGGGCGCAGTTTCTTCTTGAGCAATCAACCCATTGCACCTGATTATCAAGCGGCATTGAAGTATTGGTTAGGGCAGGGGAGGGATCATTGGGTGGGACAAGCACGTCAAACGCAAGCTCATCTAGCCGTGGCACTTAAGCGGTTCGAGGATGCCGAAACACCCAAGGCGATCCTCAAAAGTTTCAAAGAGCGAAGCGTTACCGACGAAGAGATCGGGATGTATTGGCCCGATGCGGAGCGTTCGTGGTGGTGGTACCACGCACCGATCGAGACCCAAGCCATGATGATTGAAGCGTTTGATGAAGTGGCAGGGGACACCCAAGCCGTCGAGGAGTGCAAGGTGTGGTTGCTCAAGCAAAAGCAGACGCAGGATTGGAAGACCACCAAGGCGACAGCCGATGCAGTTTATGCTCTGTTACGACGCGGCGAAAATTGGCTTGCATCGGACGCGATCGTATCGGTCGAGATGGCGGGTAATAAAATCGAGCCAAAGAACATTGAGCGAGGAACTGGATTTTACGAAGAGAGATTTGTAGGCAAAGAGATCCGACCCCAGATGGGCAATTTGAAGCTGACCAAATCGGACGAAGGAGTCAGTTGGGGTGGATTGCACTGGGAGTACTTGGAGGACATTGGCAAGGTCACAGCGCACGAGGGGACACCGCTGAAGTTAGAGAAAAAGCTCTACAAGCGGGTTCTGACTGGGGCAGGACCGGTGCTCGAACCCGTAAGTGGTCCGGTCATGGTTGGCGACGAGCTTGTGTGTCGAGTCGTGCTAAGGACTGATCGCGACATGGAGTACGTACACATGAGAGATTATCGAGGGAGCGGTACCGAACCGGTCAACGTGCTCAGTGCTTACAAGTTCCAGGATGGAATTTTCTATTACGAGAGCACCAGGGACACGGCCACCCATTTTTTCATCGACTATTTGCGCAAGGGGACTTATGTATTCGAGTATCCTTTGCGGGTGCAATTAGCAGGCGAGTATCCGATGGGATATGCATCAATCGAGTGCATGTACGCACCGGAGTTTAACAGCCACACCGAGGGCCTCACACTCACCAGCAGGCAATAGCACTCCCATTTTTTGAACTGCTGATGGACACTGCGATTTAAGGGGTTTTCTTAAGGTTCAGTTCATAGAACCAAAGGTCATCGTTCGGGACATCCAATCGGATCGATTCTGCATTGGCTTTCGCATCAAAAATAAAATGGGCCGATCCGGAATCAAACCAAGCGAACTTTTTATGCCATCGGATTGCAAACGTATCGTAGTGCATGAGTTCCAAATCAGCCGTGAGGTCTGGATAAGGGATCAGTTGCAATTGGAGTTTGCCATCGACCAAGCTAACCTTGGCGTCTCCATACATCGCGCAACGGTAGTTTCCAACATAGCTCTCAAGAGGGTGACTCGGCCGATCCATTACAACAACGGGCTTCGTTGCCCGCTGGATTCGGGCCTCGAACTCCTGGCGGCTTGATCGAAACTGATCGAGTGTTTCTTGACTCCAGTTTCGATCCGGTGCGCCCAAAAATCGGTCAACCACCTGGTGGACAATCGCATCTCCGATCGGAGTCATGCTGTTGGTCAAAACGACAACACCAAATTGATGCTCGGGGATCATCAACTGCTCGGAGTACATTCCATCGTATCCGCCACCATGTCCCACGATTTTAACGCCGTAATAATCAGCTAGAGACCAACCTAGTCCATACGCGCGAAAATGGGTGGCAGGGATTCGTTGCGATCGGTTTCGAGAGATAGGGATGATCGAATGCGGCTGCATGGTCTCAAAGATGCGTGATTGGCTCACGATCACCTTGCCCTGCGTGTCCTGCCCCTGGCGCATTTGGAACTGCATCCAGCGGGCCATGTCCGACGCGTTGGAAATGATACCACCTGCGGCAACCATCGAATCCCAGTTCATCCATGCGATCGGCTCCGAACGATCCAAAAAAGTCTTATGAGGTGTGGCTACATTCTCAATTCCCACGAGTTGCTTGATCGACCACTTCGAACTTTTCATTTCAAGAGGATCGAGCAATCGCGTTTGGATGAATTGCCCCCAAGACATTCCAGAGACCGATTCGATGACCTCGCCGGCTGCTAAAAACATCAAGTTGGAATAGCCATAGTTAGCCCGAAATGGAAACTCAGGTTTCAACTCGGAGGCTCGCTCTAGAATCTGCTTAGGCGTATACGGTGTTCCCCACCAAAGCAAATCGCCGCTGAATGTACCAAGGCCACTTCGGTGGCATAGCAAATCGCGGACACGGATGTCGTTGCTAGCAAGCGGATCAGAGAGTCGAAACCACGGTAAGTGTTTTTGTACGCGATCATCCCATCGCAGTTTTCCCTCATCGACCAAGATGGCCAAGGCGTTGGCAGTGAACGCTTTGGAGTTCGATGCGATTGCAAAAAGCGTTTGATCGTCGACAACCTCAGGCTTGCTCAGATCACGAACGCCATAGCCTTTGCTCAACAAAACTTTGTCATCCCAAACGATGGCGACGGCAAGTCCGGGGACTTGCCATGTTTGACGCGTCTGTTCAATCGATTGGTCAATTTCTGCAACTTGCTCAGACGTTAATCCAACGACCGCTTTTTTGGGAATCGGTTTTGTTTCAACGGAAGTGTCTTGGGAGATCGCCGTCCGAGACACAGCCAGCTC
>JBJSXX010000044.1:0-23120 GCA_046086605.1 Pirellula sp.
CATCGCGATTTCCCAACGTAATCTCGATGAGCTATTGGACTTGAGCCTTTCGGTGCTCAGACGCTACGGATTCAAGCTCTTGGGTGTAGCCTTCTTAGGTGCATTACCTTTTGCGATCATCAATGCGCTCTTGCTAAGTACTCGCACGATGTCTGGGGGCTATATTTTGGACTCGGTTGATCGAGCTATCTTCATTTTTTGGATGGCGGTATTGGTGTACGTCGAGTCCCCCTTGGCGATGGCTCCTGTCACAATGGTACTTGGGAATATGATGTTCGGAATTACGAGTCAGAAAGGGGATCTCAGGGGTACATTTCGAAAGCAATGGTTTCCGATTCTTTGGATCATGTCTCTGCTCAGGGGAGTCATTCCGATGATTGGAATTGTCTTTTTGGTTGAGTTTGTTTCCTATGATCGCAGCTTTGCGACGGGGATCGGCACCTTTTGGATTTGTTTGATTTTGCTCCTGGTGTTTCTTATCCGCGGCTTCCGACCCTTTACTCCTGAGATTCTGTTGCTCGAACAGTGCCCTTGGTCTAGTGGAAGAAAGAACGGGAAAAAACAGGATCTTTCCAAGTCAACGATCACGCATGCACAAAGATCGGCTCGCATCCATCTCAATGGTGGAGAGTTGCTTTTAGGGACGATCATGGTTGGCTTTGTTGCTTTGTTTTTCCTTGGCTTGTTGATCGTGTCAAGCGTGACATTGATCGGATCGGTCACTGGAGCATGGACCTGGGGGTGGTGGATGGATCTATTCTTTTATCCCTTGGCTCTTTGGCTTATCGCTTTTTGGGGAACCATCGTTCGATTCTTGCTCTACATGAACATGAGGATACGAGGAGAAGGATGGGAACTGGAATTGAAGCTCAAGGCTGAGGCCCGCCGATTTTTGGAATCCAAGGAGAGACATCTTGCTTAGCCTTGCACGCGCGCTTTGTCTGATCTTTTTTTATTGGGCCAGCCAGGGGAGTTTATTTGGTCAGGACGATTCGCGGTTGCAGGGGCAAGCTCTCAAGCGCGGTACCGATCCGGTTTGGGCAGATATCAAGCAGGAGGATGTGCAGTATGGGGCAAGGCCGCTTGGTCGGGACGATCTGGAGTCAAAAGATCAATGGGCGGATGACAGCACAAGTGGAAGCTTTTGGTCTTGGCTCTTTGGCACTGGCAATTCCGGTGCAAGTCGCACGAGCACAGGCACAGCAGGTGGTTCATCGGGAGCTTGGAGAGGCTTTTGGGACTGGTTTTTTTTCCTTCTGTATTATGGATTTCTCATTTTTATAGCGGGCTGTTTGATTGCCGGGTTCATTTGGCTCCTGAAGAGTCAGGAATTTTTCTGGGTCTTGCGAAGGCACCGTCGATTCGATCAAGCCGAGGATCTGCAAGCACAGCAAGCCAAATACTCGGACTTGCCGGTCGAGTTGGAGCGAGGGCTGCTGGGACTCAAGGCCCAAGCTGCGGCGTTTAGGGATCAAGGAGACTATTCGAAGGCGATCGTTTATTTGTTCAGTTACCTATTGGTAGAACTTGATACGGCCAGATGCATCGTGCTCTCGAAGGGCAAGACCAATTACCGTTACTTGCGAGAGCTGGCCAGAAATCAATCTTTGCAGACGTGGCTACAGCGCGTCGTGATGTTGTTCGAAGAATGCTATTTTGGACGGCGGAAAATCACCAAGCAGCAGTTTGATTCTCTCTGGGAGGACCTACCGAGTTTCGAGGAGGAAATCAAACGCGCAGCAAACCTCGTTGATGATCCTTCAGCTTCGGTCGACACTCGTCTAGTGGGAGCCATATCGTGAAGACAACGCTAGAGGGCCCCTTGGGCATGATCCGACTGTTTCTTGCCTGTGCAGTAATGTTGGCGGTAAATGGTTGCAAGTCGGATGTTTCCAATGACTACAGCGGAAGCAGCGGTTTGGTTTCGGAGCGCAGCCCTAGCGGATTGACGGTTTTCCGTGAGATGGTCAAGTCACGGAAGAGGCCAACCGAAACGTTGATGAACTTAAGCCCCTCGATTGAGAAGAAAGTTCAAACGTTGGTATGGAGTCCGAATTATTTTCCACAGCACGACAAGGTGACACTCGATCGAATCGACTCTTGGTTGCGTTCTGGGGGCAAAACGCTTGTGTACGTTGGACGCGATTTTTCGCCAAATGCAGAGTATTGGGATCGAGTTACAAGTCAAGCATCGAGTCCTTTGAACGGAAAAGCCAGAGCGATCGGACAAATAAAAGGTTCGACCGAAGCGATCGAATTGGACAAGCTCAGAGATGAGCACAGAGATATACTCATAACCCCTTGGTTCTACTGGAAAAAAGTGCCTGGATCGTTTCGAAAGATTGAGAAGTTTCAGGGGGAATGGTCGCAGATCGCTACGCTTTCCAACCCGGATGTCCAAATACGATCGCCCTTGAGGCCTTTCGCAGAAGGGGATGTGGATTCTTTGATCAAGGAGCTTGATTGGAATCCGGCCAACAATCCCAACGCGATCAATAAAAAGATCCCAACCTCGGTGCCCCCTCCCCCAAGAAGGTGGGCATCTAGGCTCGTCCCTCGAGGCTTTGTTTGGGGAAATAACAATGGTGAGAAAGTGTGGAATACTGACGACGAGCAGCTGCTGTCGATTGCAAAAGCGATTCAGAAAAACGATCTGGATACAGAAACCACACTACTGGCCAGCAGCGATGGCATTCCGTTGATTACCGAGGTGAAGTATCGCAGCAGTACAAGCCGCGTTTTGGTCATTTCGAACATTTCGATGATTGCTAATCTAGGGTTGTTGAACCGTTCGAACCGGGACATTGCCGATAAGCTCATCAGTAAATTTGAGAATGGGCCAGTTGGTTTTCTAACAGGAGATATCGACCCGAAGCTTCGCAAGGGCCTAGCCCAAGAGGAGCACAAGGGATTTGAGATGCTCACGGTTTGGCCATTCAATGTCATGACGATCCACGCGGCGTTAGTGGCTATTGTCGCTGCGATCGCGGCTTTTCCGATTTTTGGAAGGCCCAAGACACTTCCAGTCAAATCGAGCACAGACTTTGCTGATCACGTTGAATCACTGGGAGAACTTCTTCGCTCAACCGGCGGGCACGAGTATGCCAAGGATGCAATCAGCAAATATTTCAGGATAGTACGACGCGACACCAAATCCGCTTGGGCGACGAGAATAACCGCCGAGCAAAGGCAAGAACGGGATAAGTCTATCGAGGAGTCCTCACCCTATAGCAGTTCGTAACGCCTAGGGAGCCAGTAGGTGTCGCCTAAAGAACTCATCTCGACGCCGCTTGCAATACGGCGTTGAGCCTACGCCGTGTCCACCTCCGGGAATATACAAAAGCTCGAAGTCTTTGTTTGCCCGAACTAGGGCATCGACTACCTGCATGGTTGAGGCAGGATCGACATTCGAATCGAGTTCTCCGACGACCAGTTGGAGCTTCCCCTGCAATCGATGGGCGTTCGAGACGTTGGAATTCGATTCGTAATGGGGGCCGATTGGCCAACCCATGTAAAGTTCGTTCCACCATACTTTGTCCATCCGGTTGTCGTGGCAACCGCAATCGGCTACTGCCGCATCATAGAAATCGCCGAAGAAGAGCAGAGCCGCAAGTGCGTTTTGTCCTCCGGCCGAGCCGCCATAGATTCCAACGCGATTGATATCCATCTGAGGGTACTCTTTCGCCGCCGATTGCATCCAAAGAATTCTGTCTGGGAATCCTCCGTCGCTTAGATTGCGGTAGCTCACATCGTGGAAAGCTTTGCTGCGATTGGATGTTCCCATACCATCGATTTTCACAACAACGAACCCTTGATCGGCCAGGGCATGGTATTCCGATAGAGCTGAATAGGCCTTGGGTACAAACGAGTCCTGCGGGCCGGCGTAGATGTTTTCGATGACCGGATATTTCTTGCCAGATTCAACCGTTTTCGGCATGACGATGATCCCGTAGATATCCGTCGTGCCATCTCGCCCTTTTGCAGCGAATCGGATCGGCTTACTGCTCTGGCTCCACAGTTCTTTCTCGCTATTTGATTCGAGTTGCAGGATCAGTTGCCCGTTGATTGCAGATCGAAGTTCGTGGACAGGAGGTAGATCGACTCGCGAATAGGTGTCGATCAGCCATTGTCCATCGGGCGAAAAATCAACCGAATGGTCGCCGTCACCTTGGGTCAGTTGGATCAGATTATGTCCGTTGAAATCCACTCGGCATAGATGGCGCTGGTAGGGATCCTGTCCGTGCGCGATTCCGCCGGCATAAAACCAAATCTGTCGATTCGGAGTGTCGATTCTCTCGACGGATCTTACTACCCACTCTCCACTAGTGACTTGGTTTATCAGTTCACCATCATCCAAGGAGTATCGATACAAGTGGTACCAACCATCTCTTTCGCTTCCCCAGAGGATCTCTCGCTGATCCAAGATCCATTCGCGATAAGCCTTGGCGGCATAATCGATGTAGGTCGGGCTTGCTTCTTCGATCAGCGAACGAACCGATCCGGTGGCTGGGTCGACTGCGATTAATCGCAGGACTTGATGCCCACGCTGATTGTAGAAAAAAGTGAAACGATGGTTGATTGAATCCCAACGCAGTTGATCGATCGACCAAGGGTTCTCGAACAGGGTATTCTCGATGGGAACGAGGGTTCCTTTTTCGAGGTCGAAAAGTCTCGGAATGGGACGATCGAGTTTATCGCCTGGTTTGTCGTATCGAATAGTCTTCGTCTTGGGTTGCAATTGGTCGCGCGGCGAGGATTCGACAAGTGTAATTTCACGATGGTCGCCTTGTTCGGTTTGAATCGTCATCGCAAAACGATTGTCTTCCGAATAGTAGATCGGTTGGTCATAGCGGGACGACTCGCTCCCCTTGGCTTGGTCGAGTCCGGCCGTATCGAGAAGAACTTGACCTGAATCCGATAGGAATCGGATTTGGTGATGATCACGCTCGATCTTGTATTTAGTCGTATTCGCGGGATCAGAGGCCTTGTCTACTCGATTTCGGTTTGCTCTGCGACGGCCATTGCGATTCGGGAATAACGAATCAGACTCGACGTTCATCGATAGGATTTCGAGCTTTTGGCCTTGGGCCGATGCCGTCGCGCACCAGATCGGTTTTGAGCCGTCGATCGTTGCTGCCCAGGAATGTCCTGCAAACGTCGATTGTTTGAGGGATTGATTCGGAGGGAGCTTTCCATAGCTGCGAGGGGTTCCTTGGAAATCGATCCAAAAGACTTCGACTTCTTTGTCCAATAGGTTCTTGATTTCGATTTCGATTCGGGCCTCATCGAGCGTCTCGGAGGGTTCGATGCGTCCGGAGGCGGAGATTTGTGAGAGGCTCCAGCCCGCAAGTTTTTCGAGTTCTTCGAGTGAGTCGGCTCGAAGGATTTTTTTCTCGGCTGGCTCAACCCAGACAAATTGTCGCTGTCCCTTGGATGTGGGTTTCGAGTACCAAAAACCCGTGTCTTTGACCCATTGAGGTTTGATTTTATAAAGGACTGGGTCGGATTGCTGTGCAATTGATTTTGGTAATGCGACGAGCAAAATCGACATAACCGCAAGCAATCGGATCCTAGCGAGGCATGTCCGCATGAACGACTCCGGTGATGGGGGAAATATGGGCAAGGCGATGGAGGTGGATTTTAGTCACAAAGTTCGGTGTTGTGACTAGCCAACGGGCAAGAGTTGAACAAGGATATAAGCACAGGAAACGCTCATAGGTAACTCGTTTTAGTCCGCCAAGGGAACCGTGCCCCCGAATCTTCCACCACTGGTTCTACCTCTTGTAGCGTCCCTCATTGGTTTGGGACTCTCGATTGCTTTGACTCCATTTGTCAGGCATTACGCTCTGAGAGTAGGGCTAGTAGATTACCCGGATCGTCGGCGTAAGTTGCACTTGCAACCGGTCGCACGGTGCGGTGGAGTCGTTTTGCTTGCGACGCTTATGCTCAGCGTCTTTTTGGCCTTCTTGATTTTTCCAGGTCAATCGATCCATTTAGTGCAACAGTCCTCCCAAGCGATCTCGCTTGGGGTTGGAGCATTGGCGATCACGGTTTTAGGTCTGATCGATGACAAGTTTGGTATGTTAGGAAGGCAAAAATTAGCGTTTCAGATCTTGATTTGCTTGGGGATTATCTCCTTTGGGTTTTCGATCGATACAGTTCAGATCTTTGGGTATGCGATTGATTTGGGTCTGATTGCTTGGCCTGTGACGTTGCTATGGTTGCTCTTGTGTATCAATTCGATCAACTTGATTGATGGAGCCGATGGAGTTTGTCCGACGGTGGGTTGGATTGCGTTTGCGGCAGTAGCGATTATCAGTTCCTATACTGGAAACCACATGGAGGCGATCATTGCCGCCTCACTGGCGGGTGCTCTTGTGGGATTTCTTGTCTATAACTTGCCACCGGCCAGTGTGTTTCTTGGCGACAACGGCAGCATGCTGATTGGACTATTTCTGGGGGTCTTGACGATGCGGTCGTGGTTCTCGAAGGATTCTTCGATGTCGATCACGATTCCTCTGGTTTTGATGGCGATTCCGATCTTTGACTCGTCAATGGCTTTGGTGCGGCGAAAGCTGACAGGACGAAGTCTTTTTTCTGTCGATCGAGGGCATCTTCATCATCACTTGATGAGGAGGGGGTTCCATGACCGTGCCTTGGTCGGGATCATCACTTTGTTTTCGTTTCTGACTGCCAGTGGTGCCGTCGCAGGTGTGCTTCTAGGTTCTGATTGGATTTCCCTTGCGACGATGACTTTCTCTATCGGTGCTTTGGTTGTTTTCAAGCTATTTGGATTTGCCGAATTGAAACTGATGTACAAGCGGCTTGAGGGGTATTGCACGTCGCTCTTTGTCCGGCCCGATCGGGTGGATTCTTTTGTGCACCAAGAATCGGTACATTTACAAGGAACTAGAAATTGGGAGGTTATTTGGCAAACTTTAGTGGAGTTTGCTCAAAAGCATGGGCTTAGTCGCATCCAGATGAACCTCGACATGCCTTGGCTCCATGAGGGTTACCACGCCGAGTGGCAAAAAGCGGATCTGCCGGAAGTGTCGAGGCGATGGAGTTTAAAATTTCCTCTAATAATCCAAGGCGAGAGCTATGGGGGATTGGAGTTTATCGGAAAGCAACAAGAAGGTGAAAGTCTTTTGGCCCTAGCCCAGTTGACCGAACTTCTCGATGCGATTCACAGCCAATTGGAAGCTTTCCGAGACGAGCATGAAGAAAACCGCAGTTCGCAAAGCGGGGCAGACGAAGAACCCAGCTATGGTTCTAAGGTAGCGATGACGGCTGAAAAATCCGGATTTCTCCCGAACATCTCGGGAGCAGTGACCTCAGGTGTCACGGAGGCTGTCGAAATTCCTTAGCAGGGCGGTGTTTCATCGAGGATTCATCGGTAACCGCCTTGAGTTCGGTTTTTTCGCAGAACTAGAAGTTAAATTCGGATGCCAAAGTATTACGTGCAGAGCGGTTCGTTTCGCGGCGTTGTGGTTCGTAGGAATGCGAAAGAAGCAGCTCGGTGGGCCGTGGAATTTGTGATGAACGAGCCCAAAGTAGCCGAGCGACACAACCCAGCCTCCGACATAGGTCTGTTTAGGCTTGGAAATTCCATCGGCGTGAGTGAGCGAGGATTCTCGCGTAAGGATCGGCAGCGAGTGCCAACCTCCCAAGCGGTTCTTGAGTGGATGATCGCATCTCACGCCGACGCGCAATCTTAGAGATTGTGAGAGACTAACTCCATAACTCAAATACCGGTCGTCCCCCATCAACGATCGGTGTAGGTCGATTTTGGAAGTCCATGACCCGCATCTCAGGATCGATTCCGATCGCGTGATAAATTGTCGCAGCAAGATCTTCGGGCGATACGGGTCGCTCGATCGGATATGCTGCATCTTTATCGGATTTACCGATGAGATTGCCGCCGGGAATTTTTCCTCCAGCGATTACGGCGGGAAATAGCGTGCTCCAGTGGTCTCGCCCCCATTGAGGATTGGCCGTCGGTGTTCTGCCCATCTCTCCTAGTGCAACGACCAAGGTGTCCTCGAGCATACCACGCTCTTCGAGGTCCAGTATGAGTGCCGAACAAGCTTGATCGAAGGTCGGAAGAAGGTGTTTTCCAACATCATCACTATTTCGGTGTGAATCCCAACTGTAACCATCGACGCAATCGTATTGAACCGTGACGAAGCGTGTTCCGGCTTCGATGAGTCTTCTTGCCATCAACGTGGACTGGCCAAATAAGTGCCTACCGTATCGATCTCGTATTGCATCTGGCTCGCGTCGAATGTCAAGTGCATTCCTTGCAGCATTTGATGTCGCGAGAGCAAAGGCGCGTTGCCGGAATACATCTAGATCTGATTCCATTTCAGTATCGGCCTTGTTTATTTGCCGATTGAGTTGATCCAGGAGCGATTGCCGATCTTGCAGGCGATCTAGCACTAAGCCCTCGCGTTGATCGAGTCCTGCGATGCGATAGCTCAATTCCTCGTCGCTACAGTCACGCCAGTAAGGATTGTCCTCTTTGGACTTTTTATCGATGCGTGTTGTCAGTGGATTGTAGCGCTGCCCTAACCAGCCTGCATGTTCGCCTGGTCGGGGGTATTGGCCGTCTTCCTGAAGCCTCCCGAGTGAATTCGGGATTACCATGTAGGAAGGCAATTCACGCTCGAGGCCCAGACGCCGTTGATCCAAAAACTCGACGATCGAGCCCATTGAGGGCCAGTCTCTTGGCGTCGGAGCGAATCCACCTCCGATCGGTACGTGCCAACGTCTGCCGGTTTGCAGATAATGAGCACCGCCACTGTGATCGTTGAAGGAGTGGGACATGGTTCTGATGACCGAATACTTATCAGAAATTTGCGCCATCTTCGGCAAATGTTCGCAGATTCTCAAGTCAGGATTTTTCGACTGAATGGGTCGATAGGGCCCTCGGATCTTCTCTGGTGCATCGGGCTTCATGTCGAAGGTTTCGAGTTGACTTGGGCCGCCAAACAAGAATAGAAAGATGACTGATTTGCATTTGGCGCTAGGGGTTTGGCCGGTATCGGCAAGCGACTCGAGCTTGAGAATTTCATGCAGTCCTATCCCGAAAAGCCCGCCACTCCCAGCTTGGAGGATGCGCCGACGCGAATGAACATTTCGCGTCGATCCATGAGATCCTAAAATCGTCAGCATGTTGCACCCTTAAGAGCATTGTGAATAATAGGCGGCTTGGTGGTCCAACCCTCGAACCCTTTTTTATTTTAACCCCTGTAGAGAAGCGATGCTGTCACTGAAAAAAAATATCCGTCAATCGATCGTCGGTTGGTGCTATCAAGCCTGTGGGGATCTATGGTCGATCGATCGACTTTGCGAGGTTACACGCGAGCTGGGCTGCGATGCGGTCGAGATCGTTCCCTTTGAAGATTGGGAGACTCTCAAAAAGCACGGCATCATTTGCGCCCTAGCACCCAATGGCATGCCTGGAGCACCATTTGTTAAGGGGCTCAACAACAAGGCTTATCATGGCCAAGTCATCGATTGCATGACCCAAGCAATTGCCCGTACTTCGGCAGCAGGGTTTCCGAATGTCATCGCATTTACCGGGTA
Source organism: Pirellula sp. (assembly GCA_046086605.1). Taxonomy (GTDB): domain Bacteria; phylum Planctomycetota; class Planctomycetia; order Pirellulales; family Pirellulaceae; genus JBKCUI01. The sequence goes on from JBJSXX010000044.1 coordinate 9,589, forward strand.
CAAGTGGCGGGATGCCGAGGATCCAAGCAGTGGTGAAATATCTAACGAAGAGTGCATCGAGAACTGTGTCGCGGGTCTGAAGCAATTAGCCAGCTTGGCAGAGAAATCGAAAGTCACGATCTGTTTAGAACACCTCAACACCCGTGATGGAAGTCATCCGATGAAAGGGCACCCAGGTTATCAGGGTGACGATATCGACTTGGTCGCCAAAATCGTTCGATCGGTAGGTAGCGAACGGGTGAAAATGCTCTTTGACGTCTACCACGTACAAATCATGCATGGGGATGTGATGAGAAGACTCGACGAACACATCGACATCATCGGTCATGTTCACGTCGCTGGAAACCCTGGACGCAATGAGCTAGACGATCAGCAAGAAATCAACTTCCCGCCCATCATGCGCAAATTGCATCGGCTAGGCTACCAAGGATACGTTGGTCAGGAATTCATCCCGACTCGCGACGCTTACGCAGGGCTCAAAGAAGCTGTCTTGCTGTGTGACGTTTAGATCCAATCTACTCCATGAGTGTTTGCCGAGTGCGCGCATAGGCATAGGGGGCAAACAAAAGCAGTGGAATCCAACTGACGACAGTCGGCGTAAGCAAACGGTTCGAGCCGCAAAGCATGGACAGTGCGGTGTGGACTCCGAAAAATAAACCGTAGGTCAAAACGCAGGCGATCGTCAGTTGCACGATGTTTCGCCGACGACTCGTCAGCACGAAGGGTAGCCCGAGTAGCAATTGGGTCGCGTCGGTAAGCGGTTGCAAAAAGCGCTGGTGGATCAAGAGTTGGAGTTCATCACCGTAGTAGTCGCCTTGGTTGCGTGCTCGCCAGACCAAGTCTGCTGTCGATGCGAACTGCTTGGCTGTACTACCCCTGAGCATATCAAACTCGACACTGCTAGGAACGAAGCACTCGTCGGCAGACAGCCAGGGCGTATCCGAAGGAAGCCTTAGGTAATCGACTCCATCTGAGTGAATCGAGGGCTGGGAAAGGAATTTTGGACTTCCCAATCCTGATAAGAGATAGCCCGGTGGTTTGGTTGAATCACCAGCTTGATAGGTTGCTGTTTCTGCTTGAATCTGGCCAACCAATTGGGATGCAGGACCAAACAGCACGAAGACCGGGTTTCGTATTGTCTGTGTTTGCTCGACAATATTTTTTCCAGCAATCAAAATTCCAAACTCAGAATCTTCGGTTGGCCGGATAGGTTGTAGACGCTCGGTTCCTTGAAGATCCTGGGGGGTTCGTGTAAGGATGTGGCTGTACTTAGGAATCCAGATCTCTCTCGATACGGCACTTAGGGTGATGACCACCGCACATACGATTAGAATTGGGCGGATCACCCTGGCCTTGCTAATGCCGGCCGCAAGCATTGCGGTCCATTCGTTGGTGCGATATAGCCAGGCGACAACAAAAAGCATGGAGAGCAAAGCCGTAAGTCCACAAGTTCGATCGAAGATCGTCAAGAGCACGGGACCGAAGTACTCGGCTAAAGCCAGCGGCAGACTCCCCCGAATTCGGCCATATTCCAGGAGTTCGTCTAGGTTCGTAAATATCTGCGCAATAATCAGCAATCCGGCAAGCGTGACAAAGCAAACCAGGAAAACACGAACGAACAAGACCATCAAATACCGGTCGATACGGGTCATAATCTCCCTAATTTAGCAATTTCGGGATACCAAACTCAAGACCAGTATCTCGCCCGGTTGGAGTTCGTCATAACACTATCGACTTGATGACGGATCCTTCAACATTGGTCAATCGCCGCTGGATGCCGTTGTGCTCGTAAGTCAACCGTTCGTGATCCAGTCCGAGCAAGTGGAGGATGGTTGCATTGAAATCGTAGAGGGGATGAATATTTTCGACGGCCTTTACACCGAGCTCATCGGTTTGACCGTGGCTAACGCCTCCCCGAACTCCCGCTCCGGTCATCCAACAAGTGAAACCATCGGGATTGTGATCGCGGCCTTTTGCGCCTTTTTGGAAAAAGGGCATCCTTCCAAACTCGGTACACCAGACCACTAGCGTTTCATCGAGCAAACCGGTCGATTTGAGATCTCGAATCAATGCAGCAACGGGTTGATCCATTATCGAAGCGTGCACATCGTACTGGTTCTTCAAATCATTGTGTCCGTCCCAATTCAATTTGCCCGCGCTCGCATAGGCTCCATTGAACAACTGCACGAAACGCACGCCGCTTTGAATAAGGCGTCTTGCGAGGATACAGTTCCGGGCAAAAGCGGCTTTCTCTTTATTGGAGGAATCGTCGGCGCCGTAAGACTTCAGTACATGGGCCGGTTCGCGATCGATGTCGGTGATCTGAGGCACACTTAGTTGCATTTTGGCAGCTAGCTCGTAGCTAGCGATCCGGGCTGCCAAAGCAGCATCATTCGGAAACTGATCAAGATGTCTGCGTTGGATTTTCTCGAGCAACTTTCGAGTGGCCACATCTGCCGATTCATCGCCCCCGGACACCTTCAGATGCCGCACCGGATCGGTCGAAGAAAACGTGGTGCCTTGGAATGCCGCTGGCAAGAAACCAGGGCCCCAATTGTTCGAGCCATTTTGAGGCACACCTCTGGGATCAGGGATCGCAACATAGGCGGGAAGATTGTCGCATTGACTACCTAAAGCATAGGTCACCCATGCACCCAGACTTGGGAATCCATCGAGATTGAACCCTGTAGAAAGAAAGTTCTCTGCTGGGCCATGGGTGTTGGATTTGCTAGTCAGTGAATGGACAAAGGCGATATTGTCGGTGAGCTCTGCCAGATGCGGAAGCAGATCACTGACAAACTTACCACTTTGTCCACGCTGACGAAACGTGTACTGAGGCCTAGCAAGATTTCCAGCGGGCCCTTGAAAAGTCACCGATGGCCCGCCAGGCAACGGGCGATCGTCCCACTCGATAAGCTTCGGCTTGTAATCCCATGTTTCAAGTTGGCTCACTGCGCCAGCACAGAAGATCACTAGGACATTCTTTGCCTTGGCTTGGAAATGCGGTGGACGCGGAGCGTAGGGTTTAGCAGGGTCGAATTGTATTGCACCATGGGCTGTTTGGCCGCTTGCAAGGAGTCGATCGCCACTGAGCAAGCTTGTCAATGCAATCGCACCAAGAGCGGTCGAAGCTTGCGAAAGAAACCTTTGGCGATTGAGTAAAGGGTGCACTGATGTCCTACATTGAATCAGGGGTAAAAAAGAAACTCGTTGCAATTAAACAATGCTCGACAGAGGGTTTCGATCCCGAATTGCTCAACCACCGGTAGCGCTTCGGCGATCTCCTCGGGGGTTGCTTTCCTGAGCAAGCATCGTTCGTAAGCTCCCTCGATAAGGGATCTTGGGTCGGAACCTATTTCTCTTCGGAGTAGGTTTCCAAAGGCAGTGGATTGATCGAGAGTGAACCGACTATTCAACAGGTTCAACGCCTGGATGGGAGTCGTTGACGTCCGCCGCAGGCCTGTACTCTGTCCAGCATCAGGGCAGTCGAAGGCTCCGAAAACCGCATCTCGCTCTCTTCGAACCTTGTGGGCATAGATCATTCGCTTAAGCCCGTCGCCCTGAAATTCTTCGATGGGGGTAAACCCACTCAATCCACCTCGCTGTTGGTACAGATCAAATCCTCGACCATACATAGAGAGGTTCAATTGACCGCTGACAAAAAGCATCGAATCGCGGATGGCTTCGGCCTGAATCCTTCTTCTAGGATAACTCCAGAGGAATCGAGCATCAGCATCCTTGGTTCTACCCGGCTGGTCGCTGCCGACAGCCTGCCTGTAAGTGCGTGAGAGCACAATCCGTTTGTGAAGAGACTTCAGCGACCAATTTTTTTGGATCAATTCGTTGGCTAACCAATCGAGCAGTTCTGGATTCGTCGGTGGAGTTCCATTGAGCCCAAAGTCATTGGATGTTTCGACCAAGCCGATTCCGAAATGTCCTTGCCAAATTCTATTTGCGATCACGCGTGGAGTAAGGGGGTTGGAATCCGAGGAAATCCAATCGGCGATCGCCAGACGCCGCTGAGCGTCGGAGGATGATGGATCGAGCTGGATTGCGCCAAAAAAAGAGGGGATTGCTGGTGGGATGAGTTGTTTGGGTTGTTCAGGATCGCCGCGATGTAAAAGGTGTATTTGATCTGGCTTGCGAAACTTTCCAGCAAACGCCTTTTGATTTTCTTCGGTTGATCGACGCTGGGCCTGAAGTCGGCTTCGCTCGGCTTGCAATTCCTGGATCGCTTTGGATTCGGACACCGAAAGGCCGTAATTGCTTACATTCGCGATGATCTCAGGTTTTGTCGTCTCCGAGGGGCTCTGTTGCGAGGATCGATCGGTATGGTCCGCAACGGTGTTCCAATTGCCACTTGAGTCAAGAACCTCGATGCGGTATTGAATTGCAAGGCGATCCTGGTACCGACCTTCTCGGTCCCTTCCCCAGACGATGCTTTCTACGGTTTGTAGACTTTCGAAGTCGAATGTCAAAGAACCTTTTCCAATCGTGTTGGACATCCAACTTCGGCTGTTTCCATACAAACCATCGTTGACAAATCTCAGTTCGTGCGTGTCAGGGCTAACCAAATCCCCGGAAGATGTGACTTTCGTCCCTGATTTCTCTATAGCGATATTTTCGCCAAACGCGTTATAGATTTCAATTTCATCGATGCATGGCTCTAGGTTGTTGGTTTCAAGCACAGTAAATCGCAGTGATTTGCATTCCGTGGGTGCGACACGATCGTAGTTCATCGTTGGCTGCACGGGCATTCGCAATGGCAGCACCGTTTGGATATCTTCAAGATTTTCAGGATCGGTACCGATTTGGATGCGATAAGCGGTTGCAGTGCGATCGTTGAATTGCCCGAGACGGTCTCGGCCCCATACGATCTTTGAAATCAACTCCACGTTCGAAAGTTCGATCAAGACCCATCCTCGTCCAGGCTGATCGCTCATCCAACTCGATGAATTACCCGTCTTGCCATCATGTATGTGTTGCAGTTTATGGATCTCGGATTCGCGACTACCAGAGGCTGACGCCTTGGCACCAAGTGATGCCAGAGCTACGTTCTTTGCCTCAACTCCACTGGTCCAAACTTCGAGCTCATCGATACAGGGTTCGATCAGTCCGAGTGTGGGGTGACCATTGGCATCCCAAATCTCCAATCTGACATACCGCGCGGCTCTTGGCTCGAACTCGATGATGTTTTCAGCGGAATTTGGCAGGTTTATGGGGCCAGACTCAGGCCGTGCGATCGGCTCGTATTTTCGAAGTCGCTGATCGATATCCCGTAGCTGCTTGTCGATTGACTCTTGCAGGGTTCGTTGGGCTTTGGCCCAGGGTGAATCGACGACTCTGTCTTCGTATTCGACTCCAGCGACGAAGGCCTGCATCGCATAGTAATCCTCTTGGGTGATCGGATCGAATTTATGATCATGGCAGCGAGCGCATCCGATGCTTAGTCCTAGAAACGACTGACCCATGTTGACAACGACTTCATCGATAGCATCCTGGCGTGCAAGCCGTTTGCTTGGTTCATCCGCACCGATCTGTCCCGGGAGCAAAACAGAGGCGGTGATTAGAAAGCCAGTTGCCGTGTCTTGGCCCAGAACATCTCCAGCGATTTGCTCACGGATGAATTCTTTGAAGGGAATGTCGGCATCGAGTGCTCGAATCACGTAGTCGCGGTAATGCCAAGCGTGTGGTCTTTCGGTGTTGACTTCAAAGCCGTGGGTGTCTGCATAACGTACCACATCGAGCCAGTGCTGGGCCCATTGCTCTGCATATCTCGGAGAAGCTAATAGCTGATCGACAACGCGATCATAAGCCTGGGGTTGTTGGTGATGGGTTGTAAACCATCTGGCCAGCTCTTGGTCAGGTGGTAGACCGTGCAAATCGAGCGATACCCGTCGCAGCCACTGCATCGGTTCAGCCATAGGAGAAAAATCCAGGCTGAGTTCCTTGAGTTTCGCGGCAACAAGATCATCAATCGATGAGCCCGCTTTTTCCTTGCTCAGGGGTTGGAAGCTCCAGTGGGCTTTCGGGTCGGGCAGTGCTGTTGTATCGATTCCATCGGGCCAAGAGGCACCCGATTGGATCCACACTTTTAGTTTCTCGATTTGATCGGGCGATAAGGCTTGGTATCCAGAATCGCTTGGCGGCATTCGCTCATCGGGATTCGGATTCGACACCCATTCGAGTAGCGGGCTTTTTCCTGGACTTGTTGGATCGATCAGGGGGCCGTAATTGTCCCCTCCACGCAAGGCGCGGGACTTGATGTCCAAACGAAATCCAGATTTTTGCTTGGTTTGTCCGTGACATCCGTAGCAGTGATTCTCGAAGATGGGGCGTATATCGCGGAGGAAATCAACCGTGCTGGGTAACTGTGATTCCTGGGCTTGTAAGCTACGGTCGAATGGACTCTGGAATGGGTACCAAAGTGTCGCGACGGCAAACGCAATCGCGGTAAAACGACGGGTAACCCAGCAGTTTTTGGTAAAAAATGTCTCGGTCGATCGCCGCATAGGCCAAGACTCAATTGGGAACGAAGGGGGAAACGAAAATTAGGTGGGGTTTTGGTCTTAGGAGAAGTATAACTTGGACTAACCGCTTGGAGTTCTGGAAATACCGGTTCTGCCGTTTCTTTCGAAGGGTAAAGCTAGGATGACGGGGGGCAAACCAATAATCGGCTAAAATATCCGGGACAGATAGGTTGATCGCTTAGAATAGCTCGAAGAGGTATCGGTTCTGATCCGCCGAACCTTACACGAACCACAGGAAGCACGAGTGTCACGTAAAGGACGCATATTCACGAGGCAGGGAACTGGCCGGCTCGTCATTGGGCTTTTGGCATTCGTTCTTGCGTTGTTTCCCTTGGCAGCATGGCATGTATTAAGTGCGCAGGATCCTTCGCCGGCACCATCAGGAAGTATGATGCCACCGGAGAATCTGCCACGCGTCGTCGGGCCTGGAGTGTTGCCTGACTTGATGTACATGAGAAACAGCAAGGGGGAGGAAATTCTCGTCCCTCGTGCCCGATATGAGGATTTCGAGCGTCTGTTGATGGAGACCGAGCTTGGTGGAGAGGGGCTTACGGCCACCCCGAGCTTGAACCAGTTGGATCTTGTGATCGAGCCGTTAACCGATTACGCGAAAATACAAGTCCGGGGAATGATTTCTCTCAAGAAGGCCAACAGGACAACCTGGACAGTTCCGATCGCATTGAGCCAGCTTCAGTGGATTCCTCCTGTTAATGCAGGTGCTGGGGTAGCGAACGAGCAGAGTGACCCGAATTTGCAGGAGGCTCAAGAGAGCGTCGATGGCCTCGATAGCATCTCAGCAACGGCTCAGGCCAACGGATATCTTTGGCGGGTCGGACCTGGCAAATCGCTTCAAAAGAAACTTTTCGTCGATGCGGTTTGCAAATTCGTTTCGAATCCGAGCGGCAACACTCTGAGGCTCGATCTTCCACCGGCTGCAACGGTCATTAAGCTTAAGCTACCCAAGGGGGACTGGGATCTCAATGCGACTGGTGGTGGGAATGAGGTTGTCGAACCATTTCAGACGCAAGGGGAGCATTCGATCGCCATTGTTCGAACCTCCGCTAACTCGATCAACTTAACATGGAGTCGCAAGACAACGCGTGATGCGATTGCAGCAGTGGAGGTTCGCAGTCAAACAAAATTTTCACCCTCTGGGGATACGAATCGATGGCGAGCTGATTCAGCACTTGCGATTCGAGGCCCGGTCAAACTAGGAGGCAAGCGAATCGGATGGATATTACCCCCTCAGGCGATTCTTCGAGAAGCCAACTCCGACAGGATTGTTTTTTCAAACTACCGCTTAGTGAAAAGTAGCCTTTCTAGCCCTTCTGGAAATACAGATCCACCCACATTGGTCAGCGATGAACCAACTGACTTTTGGTGGATTGAGATCGATGAAGCTTACGGCAGAAGCGAGCTTGATTTGAACCTGGAATGGGAACTGACACGTTTAGCGAATGAATCGCAGGTTCGATTCGAGGCCCCTAAGCTTGAGGGTGTCGATCGTCACAATGGCACTGTCGAGTTTTCCATACCGCGGATCAATTCCATCGATTGGAGCCCAATTGGGAATGTTCAACTGGTTCGGCAGTCTCAAGCTTCCGACGGTAGCGAGTCGATTGTCTATACATTTCAATTCGAGGGGCAAGCCGCAGGAATATCAACGCTGTGGACTACAAATGCCGATCGCCCAAAGATCACTAGTCAACAGAGGATGGAGATACGCGAGAACCAATTGATTCTCCGCGGAATGATCGAATTCGGAAGCGACCCGATCCAATTGCCACTTTTGCAATTCGAAGCCGAGGGTTGGGAGCCCGAGCGGGTAACGCTGTACCCGTCGGACATCGATGTACCACTGGATTCCATTCCTGATGCTGGTAAATCGACTGCGGAGAATCCACTAGGGGGATGGTCGTTGCCTATCAGTGCAAATCTTTGGATTCGCAGCAGTACCAAGCCACGCGCAAACGCTGCGGATTTGAGTCGAAGCGACAGGCCCAGCGAAAGCAGTGCTGTTGGGACTGGTCTTGGTAATCCATTCGAGATCCTTGCGAACTCGACTGAAAGAAAGGAATCGACTTCGAGTTGGAAAATGGAATATCTTCTGAGCCGAACTCTTTCGAACGATTCGAAAGAATTGGGCCTGAGTTTACCTCGTCTTTCTTGGTTATCCCAAGAGTCACAACAGAGAGTCTCTCGAACCACACCAGGAAGTTTACTTGTTTACAGTTGGCCCTACCGACTCACAGCAGATCCCAATGCCTGTAACGGCCTAGTAGAAACTTCGCTTGATCGTGTCATGCAAAGACAGGTTTTTTCGAGTGGATCTGGACCTTGGCCATTCTTGCTACAGTACCAGATCGCTGACTCGGCCAACGTCAGTCGATGGGTAGGTTCACGAACCAGAAAGGGTTCGTTTGTCACTGCGAATCTTTCGGCAAAGGTGAGTCCTGTTAGGGATTCGATCCAGTGGAGTCTTCGCTGGGATTGCAGGTGTTTAGGTAGTCGTCCGACGTCTCTGAACATCGGACTACCAATAGATCCTAAAACAACCGATGCCGAGCAAGCGATTTCGGAGCTATCGGTTCAAATCGACAATACGGCAGTACCCGTTGAGTGGATTGGCCCTGAGGTTTCGACCCCAGGATACCGATGGGCAAAATTGAGCATTCCGGAAGTAGCGATCGACGGGAGCAACCGCTTAGACTTCCTTCTAGAGGTTAAATACCTTTGCGACCAAACCTTGCTTAAGCAGTTAGATCCGCAAGTCAACTTGGACTTGGAGTTGGCGATTCTTGAGTCAGCCAAGCCGACCGAGCAGGTTTTGGTTGAGGCGATCGCCGTCAGTACCCTCGATTCTGATTCCCTGAGTTTAGCACCAGTTTCTGAGTCGAGCCAAGGGATTGTATCGATCGATCCAAATGAGCCACGAGTATCCTTAACGGCGACCCGTCGGACCAGCGAACCGAGGTCCAATGTCAGTATTGAAGGCGAGTGGATTCAAACGATTGTCAATGCTCTCGAGCAGAGAGATCGTTATGTCGTGCGTTTCCAAACCGATCAAAAGTCAATCAGTATGCCGATTCAAGGCGCGACGATTCGAGAGGCTGAATGGATGCTCGACGGTCAGCGGGTATCTGTTCGGGAGGATTCCGAGAAAAAGGGTTGGGCAATTGTATCTTTACCCGATTCGAATACTCTCAGTGAAACTAAAGCCCATGTGCTCGAAGTGTTTACGACTCAATCGGTTCCCAAAGGATGGTTTCGTAAGGTTCAGCCAATCGGACCGAGATTCGTTCCGAATCCAGCAAGAGCTCCTTTGATTTGGCAGATCATCGTACCCAGGACGGAGCATTTGGTATCGAGCACACAAAACGCGTTACCCATGTACCGTTGGCGATGGCGAGACCTGGTTTTGCGACGGGTTGGAGAAACCACCCAAGAGCAAATCGAAGATCGATTTGGTGCCACCAGGCAACCTATTTTGGCTCGTCAGGTGAACCAGTATGAGCTTACGAGTATTGCTTCGAATCAACCTCTTGAAGCGAGCTTTGTTCCGAGCGCAGTGATATGGTTCCCTGTATCCCTTTTCGTACTATGTATTACGACTGTGATAAAGGATAATCGTTGGATTCGTTGGCCATGGTTTTGGGGTTTATTGCTTGGCGGTTTCTTCATTTTTTCGCAACTTGCGTGGGATATATCGTTACTCGTACTACAAGCTACGGTTGCATCCGTAGGGCTTGCAGCGATCTATACGATGACCCGCTGGTTGATGGATCGACGAGCCCGAAGGCGCAGTATTTTTGTCTCAAGGCAATACGCGTCATCCCATAGCAACGCCAATGCCAACGCTGGAGCTAGAAATTCGAAGAAAGCAATCGGTGAGGATTCGGCGCTGAAGTCTACGGTGACGGTTAAAACGAGGGAATCCCGATGAGAGGAATATCCTTCGTGGTCTTGATGCTACTGGCCCTGGATCCCTGGGGCTTTGTTTTTGGGCAGCAGTCCGATAACAATCCGACGAAATCGGAACAACCGATCGTCGAAAGACCCTTTCGACGGATCTTTGTCCCCCAAGCGGACTTGCCTGAGTCGCAACTCGATAACCTCAAACCACTTGAGGCCGATAGGCTTCCTGCCGCTCTCGAAGGGGTTGTTCGACGCAATTCCGAGTCGATCGATCCGTTTTTAGCATCTAAGCAGAGCCTTTATTCGTTCCACGCGGTGGCTCAATTGATAGGTGCTGACTTGCTTTCAGAGCGAACCCGCTTGGTTTGGGACCAATCATCGAATCGATCGACCAGAGGATTTCCCGAGGTTCAGAACCGAGAACGATTAGAACCATGGAATCTGGCAATCGAAAATGTCTTTGAGGATTCCAGCAACTCAGGGGCTTGGTTATACGAGTCCAACGGGCGCCCATTTCTTCAAATAAACAGCAATCCAATCTGGATTCGATGGTCGCTCCGCGCTGCCCCCGACAGTGCGCCCAATCTCTTGAGCTATGAATTGCAAGTTCCAAAGACAGTCGACGGTTGCCTAGTGCTGCTTGTACCGAAATCGGGCAAAGTGGCGAGTTCAACAGCGGTCGCAAGAAAACTTGATGGATGGGAGTCCGCAGCCAAAAGGCTAGGATCCTGGCCTGATCAAAACCCACTGCTTGGAACCTCTCTGGCCTCAACCGTTGAGAATAGCTACTGGGCATTGGAGATCAGTGGTCAAGAGACAATCTCCTTTACGATTGACCTTGGCCAAGGAACCGCACGGGGACAGTTGCTTAGTTTGCCAGAGCAATGGGGCATCGATCGTTTGTTTTCAAAGCAAACCCTTCAGTATTCTGTTCACTCCCAGGAGCTGCGAGTGCTAAGCGAATGGGAATGGATTGAATCTTCGGGCGTTGGTCAATCCATCCGGCTCGCGCTTCCCGAAGGGATGAAGCTTCGTTCGATTTCAATTAACGATCGTGAAGCATCGGTCGAATTAAACGACAAAACAATCGATGTAAACATTCCAGAGGTGACTCAATCTAGTTCAGCCCCTTTGGGCGCGAAGCAACGAATGAATGCCGAATTCATAACGAGCTTAGGCCAACTCCAGAGAGATTCATCTGGGAACACGATCATTCCTCCGATAAAAACCATCAGCGGGACGGTTCTTTCTGGGACAACCATTTTGCAAGACCAAGTCGATGGCAGGTTTGTAGGGATTGCACCGGAGCGTGGAGCCTTGGAATCGGTGAGAAAGTCATCCGATGGTCTCCATCGTTTTGAATATTCTTGGCATCGAAACGCTCCAGATATTCACTGTCTGATAGAAAAGCTGACGATGAAGACCGACTTTGAGTCGATTTCAGGTCTTCGAGTGGAATCGAATCGATGTATAGCCAACGTGCGTGTTAAATGCATCGCACCAAAAGTCATAGGAGAGGAAGTCCTGAGCATACCCTCAGGCTGGACAATAGACCCAAAGTCAATCATCAACAAACCGCAATCAGCCGTTGGTTTTAGCGTTGTGGACGAAGCGAGTAATACTCTCAAGATCAGTGGAAAAAGGACGAGTGCTTCGGAGGCTACGATCGAATTTCAGATGTCCAAGGCTCTCGATTCGCCTACGGAACTCGACTTGTCCAATCTACCTTGGATATCACTATCTAAACATCAGATTCGACATTGCCTTTTCATTGAGCCAGATGTTTCGAACCGAATGCGGTTTCAGGGGCAAACAACGCAGTGGCTTACTCCAGAAGAGGAGTTGACATCCTGGCAACGGGAATCTCTACCAAGACTTTCAAGGGCCATGCTTTTTGGAACGCGTGAGAATCGACTGCCTCCTCTAGTCATATCTTCTCTTGAACAGAAATTGACGATGCCGGTCGATATACAAGTCCAAAGTACGAAAAATCAATGGCGTATAGAGCATCGCTTTGGGCTCTCATCGGATTGGCTTGAGATTCCGCAAATACGAATCTCGTTGCCAGAAGGTTTCGAGTGGCACTATGAGGCCAAAGAGCGTTTACCAGTGATTCATTCTTTCGATCGGGAGTCAGGCCAATGGGTGTTCGACACACGAAATCTGATGAATCAGTCCGACAGGGAGGAATACGGATCCCTCGTAGCGGTTCGTACGCAAGCCAATTTAGAAACGACGCTTCATTTGGACATCCCTGAAATAACCGAAGCCCAACAGACTCTTTATAAATTAAAGCTCATGGATCGCCTCGTGGTAGAAAACAAAGTTGAGCTGATTGGAGGATTACAACGCGAAACTTCTGGGTATTGCTACCGATGGACAAGTTTGGCCAAAGAGAAACCTATCACCGATGCCAGCAAAGATGCTCGTTTGAGCCTAGAGATAAGCAAGTCCAAGGAGCCCGAGAATCGATCGATCTATCCTTATGAATCAAGCCTTGAGTTATTTATCGATGCATTTGCAAATCAGATTGCTGAAATAAAAACCAACTTGGTTTTGCCTGACTCTAAATCGACTGAGCTTAGTCTTGTTCTTCCTGAGGGTTGGAAGGTATCCGATTCTTTTTTTGAAACCGGGAAGATCAAGCAACGTATTCCATGGTTCGAGGATTCGATCGGCTCGACTAAATTGGTTATCGACATCGCTAAAGAATCAAAAGCCCCGCTACTCCACATACGCCTAGTTGGTCCACCGGCAAAGATCGAAGGGGACTTGTCACTTCCTCTACCTTCCTGGCTAAAGCCGAGGCTACATCGCAAGTTGATGTTCTCTTGTCAGAGTGTTCGTTTTGGCAATGAGGCATGGGTGTTTTCTAAGTTTTCGGTATGGCATCCGAAAGAATTGTCTTTAGAGATACCTCAGGCAGAGTCGTCTTTGAGCGATTCGATTTGGCCACTGTGGAATTGGACGTTAAAAACCTGGGATTCGATGGTGGCTTCAGAAGCAAACGATGATGTACTCAAGCAGGCAAGGAGCGAGATTTCTTCAAGTTCGGAAATGCTTCCATCGGGTAATTGGAAGAAAACA
>JBJSXX010000045.1:0-4945 GCA_046086605.1 Pirellula sp.
AGAAGCTCGAGAAACTCAATCGAGGCGGACACGACCCTGAAAAAGTCTATGCGGCTTACAAAGCTGCTGTCGAGCACAAAGGACAACCGACTGTCATCTTGGCCAAGACCATCAAAGGCTACGGATTGGGCGAAGCCGGCGAGGGTCGCAACATCGCTCACAATCAAAAAGAAATGAACGAGAAGGAGCTTCTCGAATTCCGATCGCGGTTCGGCATCCCTATCTCGGACGATCAAGTCGCCAATGCACCGTTTTATAAGCCGCCTGAAACGAGCATGGAGATCAAGTACCTCAAAGACAAGCGGGCTGCCCTGGGCGGGTCTCTCCCAAGTCGACCAACACAGCATCCGACGACGGAAACTCCGTCGCTCGAAGACTACCGCAAGTTCATGGGTCTTCAGCTCGAAGGCAAGATTTCGACAACCCAAGGCTTCGTGCGTTTGCTTACCCGATTGGTAAAAGATTCCAAGATCGGCGCGAACATCGTGCCGATCGTCCCTGACGAATCCCGAACCTTCGGTATGGAAGGGATGTTCAAGGAGATCGGAATCTATGCCCATGCCGGTCAGCTCTACGAACCGATCGACTCAGGCTCGATCTCTTACTACAAAGAAGCCAAAGACGGACAGATCCTCGAAGAGGGGATCACCGAGTGCGGGTCGATGTCGAGTTTCAACGCTGCCGGTACGGCTTATTCGGCCCACGGCATCAACATGATTCCGTTTTACATCTACTACTCGATGTTCGGTTTCCAACGCGTTGGTGACTCGATCTGGGCAGCAGCCGATATGAGAGCCAAGGGATTTCTCATCGGAGGGACTGCCGGACGTACCACGCTCAACGGAGAAGGTCTGCAGCACCAAGACGGCCACAGTCACCTAAATGCCATGGCCTTCCCAACCGTGCGAGCCTATGACCCGGCTTGGGCCTACGAAACCGTTGTCATCGTCCTCGATGGGATGCGTCGGCTCTTTCAAGAAAACGAGACAGGCATTTACTACATCACCGTCCACAACGAAGACTACGAGATGCCCGCCATGCCCGCAGGGGTCGAGGACGGGATCATCCAAGGGATCTACAAGTTCACATCGGTCGAAGCTAGCGGATCCAAGGCTCGAGTCCAGCTCTTTGGATCTGGAGCGATTTTGCGACACGTGATCGAAGCTGCGAAAATACTTGCCGACAAGTACAACGTATCGAGCGACATTTGGAGCGTAACGAGCTACACCCAACTTCGTCGCGAAGCCCAATCGATCGAGCGTTGGAATATGCTCCACCCAGATCAGCCTGCCAAGAAGAGCTACATTCAAAAAGTGCTCGATGGCGTTTCAGGCCCGATCATTTCAGCAAGCGACAACGTGCGAGCTGTCGGCGAACAACTCTTGCCCTACCTGCAACAAGACTACTATGTACTCGGTTGCGATGGCATGGGACGCAGCGAAACCAAGCCCGCTCTTCGCAGACACTTCGAGGTCGATGCTGCCTCGGTCGTCATCGCAACATTGTACCGACTGAGCAAATCCGGAGTGATCTCTGGCAAAGAGGTCGCTCAAGCGATTCGCGATTTGGACTACGATCCAGAGAAGCAAAACCCACTGTTCGCTTAATACTTTTGGCTTGAACCCCGTCGGTTTTATTCACCAAGCTTGGAGCAAACCACTCCTGGCAAGCAACGGACCAGCCCGAAACATACCCCCTAGAAAGAAGAACGCAAAACCATCCATGGCTACAGAAATCAAATTGCCAAGCTTGGGCGAAGGTGTCGAATCTGGAGATGTGCTCGAGATCTATGTGAAGGTCGGCGATGTGGTCAAGCTCGAGCAGTCGTTGCTCGAACTAGAGACAGACAAGGCCACCGTCGCGGTTCCTAGCCCTTTTGCAGGCAAGATCCTGAGCCTTGCAGTCAAGGAAGGCGAAACGGTCAAAGTCGGTCAAGTCATCGGCACGATCGAAGCCGCCAGTGCACCAGCGGCTCCCAGCAAGCCAGAGCCGAGCAAGCCCGCCGCAGTAGAACCGGCAACCCCAGCACCGGTGCCTGCTGCCCAAGCACCGGCACCAGTTGCGCCAGCGGCTCCAGTAGCCACCAAGCCCACCACACCTGCACCTATCGCACCTGCTCCGGTCGCTCCAGCACCCGTTGCTCCTGTCCCAGTTGCTCCTGCCGTGAACGCCGTGGCAAGCGCCTCGGTCGCCGAGGCTTCCGAAGATGTGATCCCTGCAGGCCCCGCTGTTCGTCGCTTTGCCAGAGAGGTCGGCGTTGATCTGACGGGAGTCAGTGGATCAGGAGAACATGGACGGATCACGCGCGAAGATGTTTTATCGATTGTTCGGCATCAAGGCCAAGCTGCCAATACCAAGCCGGCTGCAAGTCCATCGGCGAGCGCACCGGTAGCAACCGTAGCAGAGTCGCCGGCCAAAGCTGCGGCATCCAAGGGGATCGAGAAGCCAGGCACACCAGCGACCGACGAGTATGGTCCGATTCGCGTCGATCGAATGACGAAGATCCGAAAGACGATCGCCAACCAGATGGATAAGTCTTGGTCGACGGTTCCGCGGGTCGTCAATTTTGATGATGCCGACGTAACTGAACTCGAAGCCTTCAGGCAATCGAGCAAAGACGATTATGCTTCGCGAGGGATTAAGCTAACGACGATGCCATTTTTGATCAAAGCCGTTGCGACGGCTTTGCGTCATCATGGTGCCTTGAATGCCATGATCGACAGCGAGAACGAGCAGATCATTTACAAAGACTACGTCAATTTGGGTATCGCGGTCGATACCGATCGGGGACTGGTCGTTCCCACGCTCAAGAATGCCGACCGCATGTCCATACCCGATATCGCTTATGCGCTGGCGGAGCTATCCAACAGGGTTCGGAACAACAGTTTTGCGGTGAGCGATCTGCGCGGCGGAACCTTCACGATAAGCAATCTTGGGGCGATTGGAGGCACTTACTCGACCCCGATAGTCAATGTACCCGAGGTGGCCATTCTGCTTGTAGGTCGATCCCGCAAGATGCCGATGGTCACGCCAGACGACACGATCAAGCCACGGTTGATGATGCCACTGAGTTTGGCTTACGATCATCGATTGGTTGACGGGGCAACTGCCGCCCGGTTCCTCAACGACATTATCGCTTACTTGGAAGCCCCCAGTCGCTTGTTGCTGGCCATCTAAGGTTGGGCAACGATTCCGTAGATTGAAAATGAGGCGAGGAGAGTAGATGAGCATTACTGCGTTCATGGAGAAGCACTTCCGGCACTACAACGCTCGGGAGACATTGTCGGCTGCGAAAGCTTATAAGAGTTTCATCGAGAAAGACAACGGAGCGATGATGGTATCGCTTGCGGGGGCCATGAGCACGGCGGAGTTGGGGATTTCGCTCGCTGAGATGATTCGCAAAGGTAAAATCCATGCGATTTCATGCACGGCAGCAAACCTAGAAGAGGATTTGTTCAATCTCTTTGCGCACAAAGAGTACAAGGTGATCGACAATTGGCGATCGCTGAGCACGCAAGACGAAGTGGACTTACGGGACAGCGGCTACAATCGGGTGACCGATACGTGCATTCCAGAGACCGTCATGATGCACATGCAGGATCGGTTGGTAAAGTACTGGAAGGAAGCGGCTGAGAAAGGGGAGCAGTATTTCCCTTATGAGTACATGTTTCGCATTTTGGACGAGAAGGACTTGGTCAAGCATTATCAGGTACCACGGGAGCATTCGTGGATGATTGCGGCCAAGGAGGCGAAGATTCCGATTTACTCGCCTGGGATTGAAGACAGTACGTTGGGCAATATGTTTGCGGCCAGGGTGATGGATGGGACCGTCAAGAGTCATTCGGCGCTCAAGAGTGGAACGCAGCAGATGGAGCATTTAGCCAGGTGGTACAAGCAACTTGCGGCAGAGCGACCGATTGGATTTTTTCAGATCGGTGGAGGCATCGCGGGCGACTTTGCGATTTGTGCTGTACCGATGTGGATCCAAGATTTGCGGGAGGAGGACATCCGCAGGTGGGCATATTTCTCTCAGATCAGTGATGCCGAGACCAGTTATGGGGGTTACAGCGGAGCGGTACCCAACGAGAAGATCACATGGAACAAGCTGGATCCGGAGTGTCCCAAGTTCATGATCCACAGCGACGCGACGATCGTCGCACCTCTAATTTTCGCCTACGTCCTGGGCCAATAGTGCCTTTTGATTCGGTCACTCATAAGGTAGGCCGGGTCTCCAGGCTCGGTGGTAATCATAACAACAACGAGTCACCGGTCAGAGTGTCGGTTCGGGTTGGTAAGTTTACGGTGGAGAACGTCGAGTGCCGTGTGATGCATCCTCGGGTGGCGATTCGGGCGAGAATAGAGTCGCTCCAACGAAATCCAAAAAGCTCCTCAATTAGTAACATCCAACCACCATTCGAAGTCTTTCGTTCGTCTGGCTGCGTCGTTAAATGGCTGTCCTCAGCCGTTTTACAAGTCGCGTTAGCGACGCGTCTTAGGCTGTTCCCATCAGGGATGATTTCTCCGAAATCATCGACGAGAGCTCGAGTTCGGCACGACAGAAATGCTTGCTATCGATCCCTCGTCGTACTCGAAAATAAACAACGGCATTCAATCGACTTCTTCACCAAAACGAATTAATGGCCGTACGGTAAGCGATATACTCCAATGTCGAGAGGGCGTTATTTCCCTGGTCTAAATGACTTTGCGGGCCTAGCACAAGAAACAGGAGAGGAACGACATGGAAGAAATTGAATACAACCCCTGGGGCGATGCCCCTTTCGTTGCATATAGTATCGACGTTGGCATGGATGAACTTGGCAAGAACGGTACAGTCCTTTCCAATCCGACAATTGCTTGGGCGAGAGTGATTTTACTCGGTTGATGGTGCGGGGATTGAGTTCGGGCACGATATTCGCGATCTTGCAAAGCTCCTAAGCAAGGATAT
>JBJSXX010000046.1:0-2955 GCA_046086605.1 Pirellula sp.
GTTCTTGCAACTAAATTGCAACTGCGTATTATTTGCGGCATAGCTCTGGCTTGGGCCAGGGCGGTTCTTTCCTTTTTACCGGGAGCTAAATATGTCCAAAAAATGCCGTGGTTTTACTTTGGTCGAACTACTTGTCGTCATAGCAATCATCGGAATCCTCGTCGGATTGCTGCTACCGGCAGTCCAAGCTGCCCGCGAGGCCGCCCGGCGAATGTCTTGCTCAAACAACGTCAAACAAATCAGTCTGGCCGTCCTGAACTACGAATCAGCCTTCAAGCGATTCCCAGGACTCCTTGGTAGTAGCACGTACTCGGCCCAAGCCCGCATTCTGCCGCACATCGAGCAAGCCAACTTGAGCCAAAGGATCGATTACGCTAGGCCTTTGCTCCTTGGGCCTGTGTTCGCGGCTAGGTTTGACATCGCACTAGCCCCCTTGGTTTCCCAACCGATTCCCACCTTTCTGTGCCCCAGCGATTCAGAGATCCCTCTATTTCCAACCACTTACGCCGATAACAGCGCTGGCTTCTGTGCTGGACTTAACTACATGGTCAGTATCGGTAGCGGTCGAGACCTCAACTACGACGACCGCTTTGAAACCGATGGCATGTTCTGGACCGGTGCTTTTGCGAAGCTTGCCAAATGCACCGATGGAACGAGCAATACCGTCATCATCGCTGAAACCATCCTGGGTGATAAACAACTCAGCACGGACATGCCTCCACGGCAACCTATTCGTCGAATCGGGAACTGGGCTGGAACTACTGCGAACAGTGCCGGTCGAGGATTTTTATTCGGCGGCAATGTCATCACCAATCCAAACCTCTCGGCCATGTTTCCAGGGATCGTCAATTCCTACCGAGGCAATCGCGGTGAAAGCTGGATCCGAGGCGTGCCTCATGCCACGACCATCAACGGGTACTTAACCCCCAATCACATCCTTCCTGACATCGGATTCCACGGACGAGGTTTCTATGCGGCTCGTTCTTTGCATGGTAGTGGCGTCCAGTTGGGATTCGCCGACGGTTCGGTTCGATTCATTTCCAACAATGTCCAGGAACTTGCCTATCGCAATTCGTTCTCGGCCAACGGCGGTGAAGTCGCCGTTTCCTTAGAAGACTAACCCACCCATCCACACGAGGCTTTTTCTATCATGAAGTATTCCTTTCTCAAACCGACATCCACACTCGCTTGGTTTGCGGGCTTGGTCGCTTTTACACAACTTCAAAGCGGATTTGGACAGTCAGTCGCCAAAGAAGCACCACCTCGAAAGATCGCTCGTTTGGTCTGGCAGGACAATCAAACTCAATCGCTTCGTTGGGCCGATCTAGAACGCTCCAACACCGAATGGTATGCCAAACCACAAGCCATCGCTAATGCCCCTTTGCTCGACCCAGAGCATCAACAATTCTCTCAAATGCAGCGACTTTCAAACTCCTTGATTGTTGGTGTCCGTGACGATGATCACGGTGCTTTCTCAAGCGGTTGGATTGCTGTGAATTCCGGAGTCACCCTCGAGGAGCACGGGGATCATTATCACGCTCATTACAACAATCCTCCGACAATCGTGGCAAGCCAACTCGATACCAAGCAGGGAAACCCCGCGCACGTGTATCGCATCGGCAAACGCATCTTTCTTGCTAACGATTCCAAACAAGGCTTCACGATCCTAGCGGCATCTTCATCTGATGCATCTAGTCCGTTTGTCAGTAAGTTCCATACTGGAGGCGGTTCGCACATCACGCTTGCATCGGTCGATGATCGCTACTGCTTTGCAACCTGGCCCGATCGTGAGGGTGACGATGCTGGGAGAATCGACGTTGTATCGA
Source organism: Pirellula sp. (assembly GCA_046086605.1). Taxonomy (GTDB): domain Bacteria; phylum Planctomycetota; class Planctomycetia; order Pirellulales; family Pirellulaceae; genus JBKCUI01. Next base: position 1,827 of record JBJSXX010000046.1, read on the forward strand.
TTTCCGAAGAATCATCTGGAAATATCCAGAGTTTTAAAACGCACAGCGGTGGACTTCATGGAGCTACCTCAATCGCAAACCGAGTGTTCTTTGCACCGAGCGACGGAATTGACTGGCTCGATATCGCTCAATGGAAACCTGGTCAAACTCTTACGGTCCAACACATCGACTTGGGCAAAGATCCAGAATCTGGTAAACCCTATCGCACCGGCGCGTTCGAAACACATTCGCAATACGTCTTGTTCTCCTACGGGACCGGCTCGAATTCGAAACTTGGCTTGATCGACTCTCGCAACCCGAGCCTTAAGCTTGATTCTTTAGGCATCGATGCAACCGAGGGGCTTTCGCTTGCAACACCCGTAGCTTTTCGAGCAGGCAATGACAAACACTATGCTTGGATCGTGCATCATCGGAGGGGCTCGGAAAACCAGGAAAAACTTTCCTCAGTGGAATTGGATCCTAACGGTGATGGTCGATTCGATGATGCTAAGCTTCACAAGCAACTGGCGATTGGAGCTAGCAAAATTGCCAACCACTCAGGCATGCATGACATCGCATTGCTTCCAGATCGCCGGACGGCTTGTATCTCGATGCCCGGCGAAGGTACGATCTGGATCGTATCGATCTACAGTATGGAAATTTTGGCCAAGCTTGAAGTCGGGGGAACTCCTACAAAGCTAGAGGCATTTGGCGCCTCTGCCGACTGAGCAGCTTCGGGCACAAGACCAAACGCGCTATCTACTGCGGCTTTCGAGGTGGGGCGAACTTGATTCGCTCCACCAATCGATCGATCTTGTCTCCCTGGCGCTGGCCGGTGATAGCCGAGATCGCGGAAATAACATGGGCATAACGCAAGTTATAATCCAAGTCGATTTCGACTTCCGGACCATCCTCTGGGTTTGGAGGTGCGCTTCCTCCGGTTTGCTGCAGGATGAAGGCTCGCAGTTTGCCGAAGTCATTTCCAAAGGATCGCGTATCGTCGACGACGATATCGACAAGTTCTCCGTCGGTATTGGAACGCAACCTCAACTTGATCGGCAAGTTGGTTGTGTCGGTCGGACCGGACCCGCCGCCGATGGGCATGCGGATGTTGAAATCACCTTCTTGAGCAGCGATTTTAAAGGTCATC
>JBJSXX010000047.1:0-11128 GCA_046086605.1 Pirellula sp.
TAGGATCTGGGTTTTTCATTCGCGTCGAGAGAAACTGCAGTTCGAGCCCCTTCTCGCTACGACCTCGACACCACACGTCCGCTCTGAGTTTATCAGCCTTTGGATATGCATCGCCTTGATACACCACGCCATAAGGCTGTACGGTTCCATCGAGCTTCGATCGAAACCCTCGAACGGTGATATAGGGATGGCTGCGTATATACTGCCAGTTGCATAGGTCTGTCCGAATCGCCTCGCAGCGTCGCTTCCCCTCCTCGATAAGCTCCTTGGCCCGTTCGAAGTCTGCTGGGTCGAAGAAACCATTTTCACTTAGTGCCAGCGATACGGCTCGGTAAAAAATCTCGGCATCCGGAAGGTCGCTTTGAATCCTCGGATCCTTGGACAAGGAAAGTTCCTCGATCGACTTTTTGAGCGGTTCGAGGGCTGCGGTAAGTGACTCTCGCACCTGGGCAGGGACTTCGATCCCTGGAGGTGGAACAGGTCGAATTTTCTCAACTTGGTTGTCCGCAGGCCCATCGGCCAAGACATCCAAGGCGGGAGATCCAAGCAAAAGAAGTACCATCAGAAATCGCGGGATCATGTTCGGTTGGTCTATAGGAGAGTTCGAGAAAAGTGCCGCAAAGGAACCCTAATGATAACCGATAGGATTTGGGTTTTTCCATTGTTCAAAATACTCCACCATATTTCCTCACTCTTACCCGCGATAATTCCTCACGAACTTAAAAAAGATGCCTCGGATGTCGATTTGTAGTATCATAGGATGGTTCGATTCCCACAATTTGGGTACGAGCACGGAGTTGACTCCCGAGCATGTGATGAACCATCACCAACGACACCTCAAAAACCGTTTCACGCATGACCTTCGAATCTAAACATCCGTCTGCATGTGAGTCGTACCGAAAATTACTTCTTGCTCGCTCGAAGCCCAACCGGCGCGATCTGCTTCGTTGTGCACCGATTGCGGCAGCATGTGCCACCTCGTTTTGGACTAGCTTAGCCGAGTCGATCGCAAAAACCCCTGATTCTTCGAAAACACCCAAGGCTCTCATCCTCGTATGGCTCCAGGGTGGCCCGAGCCAACTCGAAACGTTTGATCCGCACCCGAGCACCTCGATCGGCGGTTCGACTCAAGCGATCAAAACGTCGCTTCGTGACACACGGATTGCAGACACTCTCGAACAAACCGCCGAGGTTATGCACCATGCGACTTTGATCCGATCGATGGTTTCCAAGGAAGGGGATCATGAACGTGCCACATACAACATGAAGACTGGTTGGCGGCCCGATCCGACCCTCCTGCATCCTTCGATCGGTTCGGTGCTTTGCCATAACAGCACGCAGAATCTTGAGATTCCTCGGCACGTGTCGATCCTCTCAGGACAATGGCCATCGCGTGGCGGATATCTTGGAAGCCAGTTCGATGCGTTTCAACTCGGCGATCCAAAGAATCCTCTTCCGAATCTCCGTAGCCCTGTCGACGGCAAGCAATTTCAACAACGCATCACCGACCTTGAGCTACTCGAACAGCGTTTTCGTAAAGGTCGGATCAAGAATCTCGAGTCGGACAAGACCCTGCATTCGATTTCCACTGAGCGGGCAGTCAAGATGATGTCCAGCGAGCAGATCCAAGCCTTTGAAATCGATCGCGAACCGGACAGCGTCCGCGAACCCTTTGGCGACTCCCCCTTCGGTCGCGGTTGCCTAGCTGCCGTCCGATTGATCGAACAAGGTGTCACGTGCGTGGAAATCGAACTCAGTGGCTGGGACTCGCACATCGAGAACCATACACTTCAATCGGGTCGATGCAAGATTCTTGATCCGGCGTTAGCATCCCTAGTCCGACTCTTAGATGAAAGGGGCCTCTTGGACTCTACAGTCGTTGTTTGCGGAGGCGAATTCGGCAGAACCCCTAAAATAAATATCGCCGATGGTCGCGATCATTGGCCCAATGGGTTCAGCACAGCGATCTTCGGTGGTCCTTTCCGTCGTGGTTATGTACACGGGGAAACTTCTCATGAGCTTATCGAAAACAATTCGGACCCTCTTGCGGGTGTCAAAGATCCGGTGCGGATCGAAGATCTCCACGCGACGATCCTACATAGCTTCGGCATCGACCCTACGGTTGAATCGGTAACCCCGATCGGGCGACCATTAGCCGTCAGTCAAGGCTCGATCATCAAAGAGCTTTTTAAGATATAATCGAATCCGTGCGCAGGCTTAGAGTTCAAAACGCTCGATCGAGTCTTTTAGGTCATTCATAAAGGCTGCAGCACCCACGCCGTTGATCACTCGATGGTCGAATGCCAAAGTCAGTGTCGCTCGCTTTTGAAAAACGAATCCGTTTCCCTTGGGAATCGGCGCGTCGAACACCTCTCCGAGGGCCAAGGTAGCTACTGCTGGCGAGACGATCGCAGGAATCCCCATCCGCATACTCGCCGTCCCGATGTTCGATACACTCATCGTGATCGATGGGGCGGCTTGGTCTACTCCCTGCCTTGCCAGTTCGATCCTCTGCGTCAGCACCTTGAAAAAATCCTGCCGACTCATCTGATCGGCTCCGTGGATTGCGGCCGTCACCAAAGCATCCTCTGGTAATGCAACTGCCACTCCAAGATTCACCTGCTTGTATGTCCGATAAACCGTTGAATCCCCTACGAGACTCGTGCGGAACCTCGGATGCTTGGCCAACGCCCCGACCACACACCAAAGCATCATCGCAAAGGCCGTCTGCTTACCCGATGTCTCCCTGATCAGACGACGGGCTTCATGCAACGCGCTCCAATCGACCTCGCATACCAACGTTACTGGAACCGTCGTTTGCACACTTCGGTGCAATCGATAATTCAAGGTAACCTGCTGTTTCGAGACCGGTGTTTCTTCGTATTGCTCACTGGGCGACTCCAAACCTGTCGACTCGAAAGATCGCGACTGAAGATACCTCTGGACATCCTCAGGCATGAGCTTGTTTCCACGCCGAGGGATGCTCTGAGCGATTTCAAGTAACCCGTTCTCCTTGAGCATCTTGCGCGTCCTCGGAGGTATCCATGCGGATCCTTCGGCAGCAGAGCTTTCGTCGCTCGGCAGGTCTTGGGCCTGAGCCACTTGGTCTACAGTCAAGTTGCCAACGCCCGATACTGGCGCACAAGCCTCGATTTCCATCGTGGCAACCTCGGTACCGATGGCTAAAACGGTTCCTTCTTTAACAAGCCACTCGACCAATCGCCCCGCATAGGGTGACTCGACATCGGTCGTTGCTTTGTCGGTCTCCATCACATAGATGGCCTCGTCACGCCGAACCATGTCGCCAGGCTTTTTGAGAAACTGAACCAATAAAGCTTCTTGCAATCCCTCTCCCATTTGAGGAATTCGAATCGATACACTGGGCATGTGAGTCAATCCTCCATCGTCGCACGTATAGCCGAAATGACTCGCGGCGTATCAGGCAACGCCGCATATTCATAGATCGGGTTGTAACCGATGTGAACGTCCGCACGCGAAACCAACTTCGGTGGACTGAGCAAATGCGAAAACGTCTCCGCCGTCGAAGTGATCTTCGATAGAACCATCTGCCCTACGCTACACGACTCGGCATCCTCCTGCACGACCACCAATCGCCCGGTCTTCTCAAGCGACTCGGCAATGGTTTCGAAATCCCAAGGAACGATCGATCTTAAATCGATGACCTCCACAGAGACTTGTCCATCGAGCTTGGCCGCCGCTTCCATCGACGGCTCGATGCAGTTCCCCCAAGACACCAGCGTCACATCGCGTCCTGCTCGTCGAACCCTCGCTTTACCAAACGGTACTGGCTGGAGATTGCTGGGCACATCCATTTGCTGACGGAACAAATGCTTAGGGATCAAATAGATTGTCGGATCCTCGCTATGCATCGCGGTCCACATCAGTCCGGCAGCATCCTCAGGCGTGCTCGGGACGACGATTCTAAGCCCAGGGATGTGCGCAAAACTACCTTCGTTTGCCTGAGAGTGCCAAATCGATCCACCGGGCAAGTAAGCACCATACGGTGAGTAGATCACCGCTGGACATTTCCACTGACCAAAAGTTCTCCAACGAATGGTCGCCATGTTCTGTGTGATCTGTGACCAAGCGGGCCCGGAGAAATCGACAAACTGCAGTTCGAAAACTGGGAGCATTCCATAACCAGCCAACCCCACGGCCACTCCCGCAATCGTCGCTTCGGCTAGCGGTGAATTGAAAACACGGTCCGGGAACTGTGTCGATAGCCCTGCGGTGAGTCGGAACACTCCCCCTTTAGGATCCTCGATATCCTCACCAAAAAAGACATAACGTCGATTTGTCTTGAGCCCCTCGCGAAACACTTCATTAACCGCATCGACCATCCTCCACTTTCGGCCCGATTCCATCGGAGGCTTACTGGCCTCTGGCTCTGCTCCAAAAAGATGATCCATCAATTCACTGGCCTTCGGATCTGGCTCAAGCTCAGCATCTCGGTAATCTTGATCGACTTGCTGGTCGATCTGATGGCGAATTTCTTCCCACGCATCCCAAGTCAGATCGCCAGCCTCTATCAATTCCTCAGCAACCGTGTTGATCGGATCCCTTTCCATCATCTCCGAAATCTCGACAGGTGGTCGATACACGCGATGATCATCGCTGCTGGTGTGACTACATAGTCGGTCGACCTCGCACACGAGCACCGAAGGTCCAGCACCATCTCGAGCCCGATCGATCGCCTCGGATGCAGCAACCCAAACGTTGTCCGGATGCCTGCCATCGACATGCACAAGCCCTATCTGCTTGCTAAAGATCCCGAGTTTGAATGGATTGAATTTATCGGTGTTGGTGCTGATCCCATAGCGATTGTCTTCGACAACAAAGACAACCGGTAGCTTTCGCTCTGTCGCATAAGCGATCGCTTCATAGAACTCTCCTTGACGACTCGCCGCGTCGCCCGTGGTGGCCACCACCACTCCCGGAACGCCTTGCATCTGCATTCCCCAAGCGACACCGCAAGCAGGCAACAGATTGCTAGCCGTCGGTGTAGGCACACTCCAAATGTTCTTCTCTCGCGAACTAGGATGGCCAGGCATCTGTCGACCGCCGCTGCTTGTATTTCGCTTAGCAAAATAAGCCCTGGCCAGTTCGTTGTTGTTCATTCCCTTGGCCAACATCATCGCGCGATCGCGATAGTAAGGGAACAAGTAGTCCTCCGACTTAAGCTGCATGGCAATCACAGCTAAGGACTCATGGCCCATCCCAGCGACCTGAAACCAACCCTTGCCCTGTCGTAAAAGAACACCCTCGCGACGATCCCCTTCGCGACTCAAATACATCAGCTTGAGAAGCTCTAATTTGTTGTAGGTCGCCCTCGAACTTTCTCGGCTCATCGATATCAACCCTCGCTCATCTTCCACGCTTTGTACGTGTCGCCTTGCCTGATGCCCCGTTCCTCCGAAACGGCTCGGAGAATCGCCAAGAGGGATTTCGTTTCCTTTCAAACGGATTGAGGTGAAAAAATCGCCCGCTAAAGTATTTAATGAATTAATACAGGCTGGCAAGGTGCCCTTTGCATTTTGCGGCTAACGAACACGTTTATGGTTCGAAATTTGGATTCCTAAGTCCTTAGACTTACGTAACTTGCGGTTGCATTTCGGAGACTGGATATTTCGGAATTTTTGTGGATGTTGAGCGAATCTCTCTAGGGCGACAGGCCCTAGAGGCAAACAGCCAAGCAGCCAAACGGTTGAGGACAACCGTTTTACAATAAGGCAGCCAAACGGTTGAGGACAACCGTTTTACAATGAGACAGCCAAACGCGTTCTAGATTTTTCGAGTGCGAATCAGAACCTGATTCTCTTTGACCTCGACGACCTCGATCGGCATGTCCTCATCGATCCAACCACCCTTGGATACCACATCGACCACCATGTCTCCCAGGATGGCTTTGCCATAAGGATTACACCTGGTCATGGTTGTACCAAATCGCCCTTTAAGCATCTGCCGATCCTCATCGAGTCGATCCATGGCAACAACGAACTTGTCATTGACTGGATGTTCCAAGGCAAACCATCGGAACATGGGCAGACGTCCTATCTGCTTGTGAAAAACAACAATCGCCCCAAACAGCATGATGATCCCAAAGCCCAACTGGCCCATCCCTTGTACCAGCTTATCGAATTGATATCGGTTCGTAGGGATCGTGAAGGTTTGTCCTGCAAGCAAGAGGCCTGAGGCAAGCATGATCAGACCCGCGATTCCAAAAATTCCAAAACCTGGAAGGATGAAAATCTCTGCAAGCAGACAACCGATTCCCGCAACAATCAAAAGAATCTCAAGCCACTCGATCGTTCCTTGAAAGAGATTCATCCAAAAGAAGATCATGAAACACACCAGCGCTATGAGTCCTGGAATCCCAACGCCGGGCGTGCTGAGCTCGGCACTCAAACAGATCAGCCCCACGAGGAAGCAAACGTAAGATAGCCAGCGCTGAGAGGCAAGCCACTCGACAGCCTGTTCGAGCCGGCTGGTTTGTTTTTCCATCGGTAGCTCATTGACGGCAAAGGCTCGAGCAACACTACCTAGGTCATTCTCTCTACCCGAAACAATGCCCATGGCGATCGCTTGATCAACCCCGATTCCATTGCGATAGTCGACCGCCTTGCCCTTGGCCCATAGCGGCCTTGCAGGATCATCGACCACCCAATCGGGAACTGTTCGGGTTTGCCGTCCATCAGCAGCTTGAAACTCATGGACGATCGCATCGGGGTTGGCCAAACCGACCAAGTCACCTGGCAGGCGGTTGCAGAGTTTCGCAAGTTCGATGAAGTTAGATTTTCGTTGTTCGATGGCCGCCGCATTGATGCTGGCTTCTCCACCCGTACCCAGTGTCGCATTAGGCGCCATGTAAAGTGCGTCTGCAGCTAGTGCGATCAAAGCCGCATCGCCACGCGCATGCTCGCCAACAAATACAACTACCTCAGCCTTGTCCGAAGGGATCTCCGCAAGCCGGTAGGCCAGTCGTATCGAGTCATCGAGTTTCCCCCCAGGGCTATCGAGCTGGATCAGGATCAAGTCGGCTCCTTGGTTGTTGATCGCATCATCGATCGCGCGGATGCTGCGGTTAATCAGTCGCGGATAGAGCACACCGCGTAGCTTCAAATGAACCGCCTTACGAGGTAGCGAAAAAGTCGGCCTCTCGGTGATCGGGCCCGAAAGCTTGAGCGCCACACCTAGGAGTTCGCGATTATTGACCGTCTGCGAGATCCAGCGGCGGTCAGGTTGGCTGAGCTCTTGACCCTTGAATGAGGCCATTTGGTTGATGGGTACGAGCGTACGTTCGCGCCAAGTCCCATCGGGCCGTGGCTTGGATTCCAATTGCTGCAACGTGGTGTACTCGACGCCACCCCCATCGAGATCAAGCTGAACGAGCCGTTGGCTTGGATCCAACATCGACCGAACCGCTGCTTCGGGAAACATTCCTCGACGAGCAGCGATATCCAAATAAGCTTGCTGCAACGTTGGATCGATCTGAACTTCATCGATGCCAGCTTTGCCTATCTCGGCATCTGGTAGCATGAGGATCTCTTCGCAAGCTAACGCGACAAGAACCGCATGGCCTCGCAAGTTCGAGGAAATGTATCCAACGCTCTTGACCCGATTCCCCTTGGGACCACTTAGCCATCTTGAGATCGTTAACGCTTTCTCAAACGAGCTACCTTGCCCCATACTCTTAGGCTCACCGGCTTGCTCAAGTGCTCGACCGTCAGCAGCAGCATCCGGCGATGACGTGGCTTGAACAAACTCGATAATCACAACCGGGCGCTCGTTGCCCCCAGAACGCATCGAGATCGATTCAAGCGAAGCGATGATTTTCGAGTCGACATCGCCGGACAAAGGCAACGGAATTCGAACCAGCGACGCTCCTTTGAGTTCAGGCACTTTGGCGATGGCTTGGTCAGCGGGAGGCTCTTGCTGAGCCTGAGCAAACTCGATTGCACTCAGGCCCATCCAAGCGACGAGCAGAAACAAAAGCGAGAGCTTCAGGCGATTTTGCGCGGTCATGCACTTGGCTTGGAATGAGGAACCGAAAAAACGCAGGCTTCCAGAAAACCTGCCTCTAGTGATTCTATTCGCTAACCAAGGAATTTGCTTGCCTGAATTCGACCAGAACCCCTATTTGGGGACTTCGTTAACAAAAACCAAATTGTGGGTTTGGTTGAGCAGTCCGGTTCCGGTGACAAAAACCACGCGATCCCCGGCGGTCAGTACCCCTGTCGATTTCCCCCACTTGGTCACGTCCTCAACCAGGGTTTCAGGACTGTCGAGCTGGGTGACTTGGTGGGGCATGATACCCCAGAACAGACACATGCGTCTGAGCGTGGCCTCCGAATCGCTCACGCCCAAAGTAGGGATGTAGTTTCGCTGCTTGGCCTTGACCCAAGCGGTACCGCCGGTGCGTGTGGCGACGACCACGAGTTTGGCTTGGATCGCTTCGGCAATGTTGGCTGCGTTGTGGGTGACTGCCGAAGTGATCGGGTGGACGTGGGAGGAGAGTCGCGGTTTGGAGTCTTGAGGTGCGTTCTTGAGCATCGTTTCGGTGAAAAGCATGATGCGATTCATGGTCTCGACGGCCACGACCGGGTACTGGCCGATGGCGGTCTCACCGCTGAGCATGCAAGCGTCGGCTCCATCGAGGATGGCGTTGGCCACATCGCTTGCTTCTGCTCGTGTGGGACGTCGATTGTGGTGCATGCTTTCGAGCATCTGCGTGGCGACAATCACCGGCTTCATCTTTTCCTTGCAGACTTGGATGATCCGTTTCTGAGCCACAGGTGTTTCGGCTACATCGATCTCGACACCTAGATCCCCACGAGCGACCATCACTCCATCGGCAGCTTCGACGATCTCTTCGAGGCATTGTAGCGCCTCGCGCTTCTCAATCTTGGCGATAACCATCGCATGGGCATCTATCGATGCCAGCAGATTCTTGAGCGATGCGACGTCTTGTGCAGAGCGAGCAAACGACAGGCTGATGAAGTCGATTTCGTTGCGAGCCGCCCACAGTGCGTTTTCGACATCCTCGGGTCGCATCGAGGAAACCGATAGCGAGACACCTGGCAAGTTGATCCCCTGCCTCGATCGAATCGTACCTCGAACGACCACCACGCAACGCAAAGAGTTTTTCGTTTTATCGATCACTTCCAGAGTGATCGTGCCATCGGCGAGCATCACTCGGTCACCAATTTTCACTTCATCGATGAGTTTGGCGTAGTTGCTCGTGAGCTCGTCGGGTTTCGTCGCCGTATCGCCTCGGACAAACGACAGTTCCTGTCCGATCTCGACCTCTAGAGGGTCTTGGACAAGTTGCCCTAAGCGAATTTTCGGGCCGGCAAGATCCAGCAGTACGGCCACCGGGAAACCTGTTTTGATGCGAACCGACTTGATCTTATCGAGAATCCTTTGGAAATCCGCTTGCTTGCCGTGAGCCGCATTGATGCGAAAGATATCCACTCCGTTTTCGACGAGTTCGGCAAGGATCTTTTCGTCCTCGCATGCAGGCCCGACGGTAGCGACGATCTTGGTGCGGGCCTCTCCGAGTGTGTTTCTGGTCATAGCAACGGTGCTTCCTGGTGCGGACATTAGGCGAAATGGAGATGGATCATTCTAGCTTTCCAAAACGAAATGTGCCACGCGAGGAAGTCTATCGCGTAGAGTAGAATTCACTGGGGGAAATCTTTAGGATTCAGGATTTTGGATATCGAACGACTTTCATGTCGTTCTTCTGTTTCATCCCGGGCGTGCTGCGACCTCGCACAATCAAATCTTCCAACAGAAGCTTCATCTGCTCGACCCGATCCGGGTGTTGGCTCACTAGATTGCGAGACTCCGACAAGTCCTCACCTAAATGATACAACTCACCCTCCTGATTGGACTTAACAGGCGGTATCCACTTCCAAAGTCCCTCCCGCAGCGCAGGCGTTCCTGAGCAAGAAGTACTTACAGCGTTCTCGCGGATGGGCTTCTTGCCACCTTGCAAGAGAGGCAACAGGCTGAAACTGTCCTCAGCAGAATTCTCCGGAAGTTTCACCTGCAAAATCTCGGCGATCGTTCGCATCCAATCGGCCTGATGCACCAACTCCTCACAGACGCTTCCTGGTTCAATCACGCCGGGCCATCGAGCGATCATCGGGACCCGATGTCCGCCCTCCCACGCGTCGGACTTATAACCTCTCAAAGGACCACTTGGATAATGACCTTGGTTCTCTAATTGTTTAACCCCAATATACGAGGCGCAACCGTTATCGGAACTAAAGATCACCAGAGTATTGTCAGCCACACCCGTTCGATCCAGCGCACTGAGCACTTCTCCTACAACAGCATCGGTCTCGACGACCAAATCGGCAAAATCGCTTTGTAATCCGCTTTTGCCTTTCCAATTGTCATTGACCGCAAGCGGGGTATGGGGCGATGTCAGAGGCATGTAAAGCAAAAAAGGGTTCCCAGCTAATGCTTGCCTCTCGATGAAGTCTACCGATCGCTCGAGCAAAGCAGGTAACACGCGTTGTAGCTGCCAATCGGCAAGAGCTGGCCCCTGCAAACTCGCTTGATTTTTCACCAACTTTTCAGCCGGTAACAGTTGGCTTGGTATACCTACAGTTCGGTTTCCATCGATGAAGCAGTAAGGAGGCCAATTGGGTACGTCTGTTCCAAAGTATTCGTCAAAGCCACGATCGATCGGACCACCGGGTATCTCCTGAGAAAAAACATCCTTCCAGGTCTGGACGTGCTCGTCGGTAAACTCGAACCGCACATCCCCTCCACCTCCAGCCTTGCCTCCGAAACCTTGAAAGAACCTCTTTTGCGTTTCGCTTATAGGCCAATTATGCCCGAGGTGCCATTTGCCCACACACGCGGTCTTGTAACCTGCTTGCTGCGACAATTTTCCAATCGTTAAACGATCTTCATCAATCAGTGGTTTTCCCCACACACCAACGATGCCGCTTTGCAGAGAACTACGCCAGTGATACCGACCTGTCATCAGTGCATAACGAGAGGGTGAGCAGCATCCAGAGGAGCTATGAGCATCCGTAAATCGCATCCCTTGCTGCGCCAAACGATCGATGTTTGGAGTATCGATCTTGCACCG
>JBJSXX010000048.1:0-13641 GCA_046086605.1 Pirellula sp.
CTGTGCATCTCCTTACGAATCTCACCCACCGGCGGATAATAAAGGAAACATCCCAATACACTCGCACCCACCAAGCCACCTAAGGATACCGCTGCTATCACCCAATCAGGCAAGACGATATCTCGCATCGCAGTACTCTTGGCCGCTACGCTTGCAATTGCTCCTTCACTTCCACTAGGCACCTGAACCAACCAATGCATGATCCGTTTCTGGGAATCGAATCGACTTAGCAATCCTCCCACGCCAAGCAACACTCCACACAATCCCAATGCCACCGTTTCTGCCGGTGTGGCCGCCTCTTGGAGGACGCGTTTCGAGGATTCCCAAAAGTTCTGATCCCCTTTCACAAAAGGATTGCAGTAAGTGTCAAACGCATGGGTATGATCGGCCGGCTCAATCCCCTTGGGCCGAAGCGGCCTGTCCAACGAGTAACTCATCGCAAGCACGATCCCCACTAAACACCCAAGCCAAACCAGCGAACGACGAAAACTGTAATGCTGGATCATCCATACCAATAACCCTAAGTTCACCCCAGTGCCTAACGTCAGAAGCGCAAATGCAGCCGCCACCGAATTGCCATGCTGAAACATCGACGCGACCTGCATGATCGCTGTCATCGGAGTGATGTAAGCCAAAGTGGCAACCGCCGACATCGTCAATGGTGCAATCGTATCGTCCTTGCCCGCAGCCCGTTGCAACACACCTGCCGGCAAGAGCATCGCCAAGAGCCCAACTCCTACGATCGCCAAGAGCATATACAAACTTGATCGACTCCAGGCTTGGTATGCCATCGACATGGCCACCGCCGCGATTCGCCTTAGCCCATAGGGCGTCTTGTCTAGAGCTTCAACTGGCTGCTGGCTGTTTGGAAAGAGCCTATCCCAGAGCAACCCCAGAATCGTGATCAGCAACAGCGAACAAAGACTAAAAGCCAAGATCGCCCATGGATCCGAAAGGGTCAGCCCATACAAAACCGAGATCGGATTGAACAACGGTGCCGTCAGACCAAAAGCCAAAATCGTGCCACCCGAAATCCCGCTCTTACGCATCTGATGCATCACCGGGATGACTCCGAGCGAACAGACCGGAAGGAGCATTCCCAATAGCCACGCTTGGGGAAGCTGTCTCCAAGTATTACCTCCAAAGAGCCGGTAGGTTCCCTCTCGACCAAGAATCCTCTCGAAGATAGCTGCCACAAGCCAACCGACAAAAATCGTCGGACTGGCAGCCACCAACGCTTGTGCCATCCGCGTCAATGCACCAAACACAATCACTTGGATATCCACAGCAAATCTCCTTGGAATGGCGAGCGTTACAAATCCCGCGCAAAGCGATCTAATCGCTCCTGCTCGGCCTGACATATCTCTTCCAATTGGCTTACTACCTGCCTGAGTTCTTCGAGATTCGATAAACCTCGAATGTCGGGCGACTCAAGGGCGTGTTTGCGTAACGATTCCGTCCACCGGCTCGACCATGAATCGATTTGTGCAAACTCTTGGCGTCCAAGATCGCTGTCTGCAGCCAGGATCGGAAGCCATCCGACTAGATCGGCAAATTCAGTAGAGGCCGTTGGCCACTTCTGGGCCGAACTTTTCGCGGTTGCATCCGCAGTAGGATCCGTCAGCAATTGACTCATCCGCTTGCTTGCACTCAGGATGTCCTGCGGCCAATGCACAGGAAAGTGCTCGTGCTCTTGTTCCAAGGCATCGCCCTGCGGCTCCTTGCAACCCAAGCAAAGCAGACTCAAAGTCAAGCAAGTTGTGATATACAATAAATTTCGCATCTTCTTAACACCTGCGATAGTAATTCACTCTCTATATGCGGGGAACAGGAACCGATGCAATCACCGATTCGATGGCTTTTTCAGTCGACATCGCGTTGCTCGATAGCCGGACTGCGAGCACTGGAAGTGCCACAGCTTGGATGTCCTCGGGGATCACAAAACTGCGCTCGCGCAGCATTGCGTAAGCTTGGGCGACGCGTTGCCATTGGAGCAGTCCGCGTGGGCTGAGTCCCAGCGGAAAACTTCGATTGCTGCGGGTGCTTTCGGCAAGATCGAGCAAGTACTCTCGGACGGGCAGTTCCACGGCGATGCCCGTGACGGCCTGTTGCAGTAACACCAACTGGTCTCCTTGGAGGATTTGCTCTGCCTGCAACTCGGCAGTGGTTTTGCTACTGCGTGACAATAGCTCCAATTCGCTCGAGCGATCGGGGTAACCGATCCTGAGTTTCATCGTGAAGCGGTCGAGTTGGGCTTCCGGAAGTGGATACGCTCCGACGCTCTCGACGGGATTCTGAGTTGCAAGAACCAAGAACGATTCGCTCAGCGCGTGGGCTTGGCCATCGATCGTGACTTGTCTCTCGGCCATCGCTTCAAACAACGCGCTTTGGGTTCGAGGTGTCGCGCGATTGATTTCATCGGCAAGCAGTACATCGGCAAAGACCGGACCGGGTCGAAATTCAAACTCGCGCGACTTTTGATTTAGCACACTGAATCCAGTCACATCGCTAGGTAGCAAATCGGGTGTGCACTGAACCCGCATGAACTTACCCCCAACGGCTTTCGCAAGCCCCTTGGCCAAGGTGGTTTTTCCAAGACCAGGCAGGTCGTCAAAGAGCACATGGCCTCGGGCTAGTAGACTTGCTAGTAGATGCTCAACGACTTGTGGTTTTCCGAGCAGGACTTGGTTGAGTTGTTCACGGAGTCCTCCGATCCAAGTTTGAATCTCTCGGTTGGTTGGAGCACTGGGTGACTCCGTTTTGGTCAACGCATTCATTGTTTTCCTTGCCTATCTTGTGGTTGTTTGATTTTGGTTTGGGGATTTACCCTGGGCACTGCGGCTGTTTTGAGTCCTGAGAAAATGATCGAACGGAGGACTTGGCCGATCAACCTTTCCTGATGGGTGTCGAGTCGCCGCATTTGGGCCGGGGCATAGGCCATTTGCTGTACGATCCGAATGAAGCCTTGGGCCATGCTCGGCGAAACGCTCGATCGCACAGGCAGTTGTTGGCCCAGCCAATGTTCGAAGGTCGAATGCACAGGCATCGGTTCATTCCAAAGCCACATGCGCCATCGAAGAAGTCGAAGGCTATGGCGAAGTTTCGATGTGGCTGGCAGACAGAGCGAAAACATCGAAAGGCTACAGATCGCAAGTTGGGCCAACCGTTGGCGGAAATAACAACTCAGGACAATCGCAGTACCGATTGCAAGCGTTTGAATCGGGTGGTTTCTAAAGTAGTCTCGACAAGCCCAGGCCATTTCGATGCCCCATTGTTGCCAAGTCATCCATTCGCGGGGAACCGGATAGGATCCGGTCGGTTCGATGGCCACCCACATTCCATGGACGTGAACCTCGGCCCAGGTGTGGAGGTCCTCGGGCATGATTGCCGTTTGACCTGCAATTCGGTCAAAGCGTTTTTCGGAAGCAAAAAAACCTGTGCAAAGGCGGCAAGGGATTCCCAGTTGCCGGATCATGACGGCAGCGGCCGATGCCATCAGGTAGTCGGGGCCACGCTTGGCATCGAGCACATGATCGACCACATCCTTGCAGTCCACAGGGGCGCTCGCAGTAGGATCGTTTTTGAATTTTCTCAGCCCATCGACGATGGCTTCGACGCGATTCCAATCGGTTGCCTTGCTTGGCAATGGTCGAAAGACTTCCTGGCAAAAAGCCTGCACTTTTTCTGAAGGCTTCTCGTGCAAGCCCTCGAGATGAGTGTAAGCTCCGATCCAATCGCGATGCCCGTGGGTCGTTTGAGAGTGGTGAGCATTTTTACCGTGGGAGAGTTGTTGAAAGGTTGAACGAGGAACTCGCAGTAGGTGCAACTGCGGGATCTGGTAGAGTTGGTGCACGATGGTCAATTGAGGAACATAGTCGCGGTTGGGCATCATCAACTGTCCGTCATTGGTCCAACTGAAGAAATCCGGTTGGTCGATGCGGTCGATATGAACATGGGTTGTCAACGAGGGTGCCAAGAGCCTCGATGATTGAAAGTTGATGATCTTGGTGGCCAAGCGCTCGCGTACCGAGTAGACCAATTCCGAGGGTGGGAACTGAACTTGCATCCAAGGCTTATCTTGGATCGATACCATCGATGGATTGTGGTTCGCTTTGGAGTCGACGAGATCCTCCGAATGCGTCCAGACGTTCTCTTCAAAATGATCGTACGACTCGACACGGAACCATTGTGGGGTTTCGCCGATGAGATAGGCGATGGCTTTCGAATCGCTCCCCTTGGGCTGATATTTTTTATCGCTGGCTTTGGGTTGACGGACGGCAGAAAACTCCTTGCTGTTTTTTTTGCTTTCGGTCGCCTCTCGCTCCATCTCCTTGATCTGGTTGTCCAAGGAGATCGCGCGGGCATACCGTCTGTTTTTGGGTGGGGTTTCCCCGTAAAGGTCAGAAACCAAGTCGTACATCGAGGGAACTTCGGACTCCAAGAACAGGTCGCTGTCGACGGGTCCAAACGTGTAGGCGTCATCCTTGGCTGCGATGAGCATGTCGCCATCTCCGACACCTTGCCGAGCCCAACTTTCGCCTCGGCGATTCCCACCCGAGGTCGGCATGAAACCATCTAAGCGATTCGCAGCGTCTTTCGAGACCGTGTTCCAAGCCAGGAAACCCAGGGCCGAGAGTCCCAAGAGCCCCAGTATCGATAATCGCAAGGGGAGCACAGGGGCCGTTTGTGAAACCAAGAACCCATCCTCGATCGAATCCCAATAGCGAGCCATCAACCACCAGCAAGCCAGGATCGTAAACGGGGCGGCGATCTGGATCATGTCCGCTCGATCCGAGGAGGCCAAGCCAAAGAGGATCAAAAAGCAACTGATCAAAAACGATAGCCACTCTTCCCGCGATGATCGAGCCACTGCCGCTTGCCACAAACCGGCCATCTGCAACATCGCCAAGGCGACCAGCTCGGTCGCTTCGCCCGATGAACCCAGTGCACCGACGAGGATGCATCGGGATAACCAAGGTGTCAAAACAACAACCAGTCCGATCCCCCAAACCCACGCATTCGAGACGTTCTTGTGTAGCGAAAAAAATCGATCGCCGTAGCGAGGGATCAAGACCAAGCGAACCAAACAGCACCAACCGGCGAGAATTCCAATTTCAGACACGAGCCAAATCGGATCCGAGGTGCCCGAGTACCGCAGTGTGGAAATGCACCAAGTGGCAAGCAGTGCTAGAGTCAAAGTCCCAAGGCCTGAGGACATCTTAGATCCTCCCCGTTGCATGAGCCAAGAATTCGGCTCGGTTGTCTGTGTTCCCGAGAACACCGTTTTGACTACGGCAAAACGATTGCCAGGCTGCTTGAAGTTGTTCGTCCCAGACCGTGCCTAATGGAACTTCTGGGATGACATCAAAACGGAATAAGCAACGGGATTCAATCGATCCTTCCACATGCGATTCGGCTTGCTCGCGTTGGTTCCAGGAGATCGTCACAGCGATATTGGGTTTGATCTTTTGCGAAGCTCTGGGGACTTGCAAGTCCGCTTCGTTGATGGAAGCATCAGGGCTCCAAAGGGCTAGACGATCCAAGAATCGAAGGCGCTGGGACGGGACGAAGCGTTCGGCGATGCCTGAAATCGCGTGACGTCCATCTAAGTCGATGTAGACCGACCAGTGATGGAGTTGGAACTGTTTGACTAAGGATGTCAAAACTCGCAGCATCGCATCGAGTGTCTGAGGACTTGCGCTTCGAGCCTTGTGGCCATCGAGTGCGATGAGAACACTTTGACTCGCGCTAGCTTGTCGCTCGAAGACAACCAGTGCATCGCGCCGTGCGGTCTGAGCCCAATGCACTTGGCGTAAGGAGTCGCCAGGCCTGTAGGGTCGCACGCCAGTCCAATCCCCTTCGTCTCCGACGCGATCGGATAAACTCCCTGTCCCGAATTGTTGGCTGGCAATCTGCATTGGAGAATCGATCAGTCGTGTGCTTCGGGGCCATACGATCAGTGGTTCGGGTACAGCGATCGGTTGACTTGAATTCCAAATCCCAAATGGAAAGGCCGTCTGCAGGTGAACCTCTTGCCTTGGATACTCGCCTCTCCTCTGAGGAACGGTTGACCAAGTGAATGTGCTTTTGGCAAAGCCCGGGATCTTTTGCAGGCTGATTCGTGGCTTGTCGAATCCTTCGGGCGCAAGTCCCGGATCCAAATCCAAAGACAATCCATAGGCGGGCCAAGGCCATCGGTTCGCGATGACTAACGTGGTCTGGATCGATTCAAGTTCTTGGCATCGAGTTGCGTTCCAACTCAATTGGCCTCGAATACCGAGCATCGAAATCCACGGCCAGAGCGATCCGATGATTGCTACCGACGCAATTCCTGCCGTCGCCAAGAAGGCTTGGGGCGATACGTACAATCCAAGGAGGATCGACGAAAGGAACGCGAGGATAACCCAACCGATTGGTTTTTTGAGCCAATAAACATAACGATTCGCCCAGGGACAAAAATCGTGGTTCAAGGCTCCTGATACTTTGCCTAACATGCAAACACCAAGCCTGTAGATTCGTTGAGAACAATGCACCGGTTGCACTCAACCGATGCGAACGAAGCTACAGAGCAGGCGGTCCGCGAGAGTGCCAAGCGACGACCAGGGCACCAAAGAGAGAAGATGTTTGCTCGATCGTCGAATCGCATAGCATAAGGCTTTCGATCGATTCAATCGGCTCGAAACTCTGCGAGGCTTGGGCGATCGACCACCACAGTTGACAACCTTCGCAGGGAGATGATTTCGCATCGATCGATGGTCTGCCATCGTCTGATGCGAGACTGGAATTCTCGTTGCTGTGAGATTCGTGGCAGCAGTGATGCTGACAATCGGAGGATTGGGACTCCGAAGACTCTGGCATCGAGCCGTGGGTGTGCTGGTGACTGCCGGCCCAATGGTGAGCACCGAACCCGAAAACCGCCAGCCAAACGTAAGCCAACAGGATCCACAAGCGGGATCGCTGTTTGGGGTTCGTTTGGAAAACTGAGGGGCTCATGGCGTTTAAGCGGATCGGAACAGGTTTAGGAGAATCAATGATAATACGGCATGGTCTGAGAAATGTTCAAGACAATCCAAAAAATCACTAAGCAGTCCCCCATTGGATTCTCCCCCCGGGAGCGGTGTTTTGAAGCGAAAAGCGTCAAATATTCCTTGTTTGCACACTTTTTTGTTTGGGAACGGAGCGTTTTTGCCAATTGGAATTTGCTCGGAATTCGCCCAACACCGATACTATCAAGGAGGGCGTGGGTTGAAAGACAGTTGTATCACGCCCGTCGAAAACCGAAAGTTGAGAAAATGAAACTCCTGATCAAGAACCCAAAAGGCCTGTTGGCTTCGAATCGTCGGGTCGGCTTTACGCTGGTCGAACTCTTGGTGGTCATCGCGATCATCGGGGTCTTGGTGGGTTTGCTCTTGCCTGCCGTCCAAGCTGCCCGTGAGGCTGCCAGGATGATGAGTTGCAAAAATAATCTGCACCAAATCCACTTGGCCACAGACAATTTTCACGCCGCGTTCAAATGCTACCCACCGGCCAGGTACCAACCGCGTCCAGGCGATGGAGCCTCGAGATCTTGCGGTGGTAACGAGACGACTTGGTTGGTTCGGATCCTGCCTTACATGGAGCAAGGAAATCTCGAAAAGATGTGGGATTACTCGATGCCCTACGCATCCCACGATGACACGGTGAGAACCTCGGCCCCCGCCACTTACAGTTGCCCTTCGCGACGCGGTTCGGATGACACCAAAGGGATTGGAAGTCTCGTCAGTGGCAGCACGCGTTGGGTGACACTGCCATGCGGATGTCGCTATCCGATCTTTTCGGATGAAGGAAGCGCTGCCGGTGCGCTTGGCGATTACGGTGCGAATCATGGCGACCTCTCGCCTGGATCCAGCGGTCTTCCAACCGATTTCAATTACGGTGGCAACGGTACAGGGATCATCATTTCGAGCCGACCGAATTGTGCTGGAGGTAAGCCGGTCAGTTGGGAAGATCGGATCTCTGCCAAGAACATTTACGACGGCATGAGCAATACATTCCTCGTGGGCGAAATGCATGTTCCGATGGGCAAGCTCAAGCAATCTCCCGAAGATGCTTTTATCTTCAATGGAGACAACCTCTACAACTTTGCCCGCGTCGGAGGACCTGCTGTTCCGATTGCCAAGGATCCTCGCGCCCTTGGCAACGACTTGGTCCGTTGGGGAAGTTGGCACATCGGTTCGTGTCAATTCGTTCTGGCTGACGGTAGCGTTCGGGCAATCAGTGCAAGTATCGATACCGACACGCTAGGCCGCCTTTGCAATCGAAATGACGGTCTAGAAATTTCGGACTTTGAATGACCATCGATTCTGTGAATCTTCGTCGGCTTTGGATTTGCATCTTTGCTGTCTTGATGCTTGTTGGTTGCAACTCAGGAAAGCTCAAGACTTATCCTGTGCAAGGACAAGTGGTCTTCGAGGATGGCTCACCGGTGAAGGTTGGCACGGTCGAGACCAAGGCGTTTGGAAAGTCAGTTCAGTCCACGGGTTCGATCGCCACAAATGGCTCCTTTACGCTTACGACCTATCGCGAGAACGACGGAGCGATCGCCGGAGAGCACGAGGTGGTGATCGTGCAATTCATACCCATTGAGGAAATTCCTAATTACCGCCCAAGTACGATGGGTGTGGTTCATCGCAAGCATGCTTCCTATAGCACCAGCGGGTTGACCATGAAGGTGGTTCCCGGCGGGGAAAACAAGATCAAACTTGTCGTTTCGGGAGCGAGCCCCGTCGGTCGAAATCCAAAGGATCACGGCCACGACGAAATCCCCAAGGCTCCCGGGGATATGCCAACGGACTCGAAATAGCTATGCAATAGCCCAAGTTTCTGTCGGCGAATTCCTTCTCTTGGCCGCTCGGTAGCAGGTGACCAACTACGGTTTCTTCGTTACAGTAGTCTTCCGCATCGTCGTTATTGTCGTCCGATTCTACTTCCTCTAGACAATCTCTCTGCGAGGTTCATCCATGTCCAGTTCGAAACTCAAACGCCTCTGCATTGCCTTGGCCATCGCAAGCAATCTGCTTCCATCAACGACCATCAGCAACGCCAGGGCGGATGAGGGCATGTGGCTCTTCAACGCACTGCCTAAAAAACAACTCTCAACGAAATACAATTTTGAACCCACCCAGCAGTGGGTTGATCACGTGATGCTATCGAGCGTCCGATTCAACTCCGGAGGTTCAGCGTCGTTCGTCTCTTCGAATGGGCTTGTCCTTACCAACCATCACGTGGCCGCCGATACGCTCTTTAAGCTCTCGACCGCCGAGCACAATTACAACGAAGACGGTTTTTTGGCAAAGACATTCGAAGAGGAGATCCCTGCAACGGATCTTGAACTCAACCAACTCATCAGCATCCAAGACGTGACAGCCAAGGTCAATGAGGCAGTCAAGTCCGACATGGCACCGGCCGATGCTTTCAAAGCTCGCCAAGCCGCCATGGCTCAAATCGAAAAAGAATCGCTCGACAAGACGGGGCTTCGCAGCGATGTGGTGACGCTCTATGGAGGTGGTCGCTATCACTTGTACCGCTATAAGAAGTACACCGATGTTCGGCTCGTCTGGGCCCCCGAAGCTGCTTCGGCATTCTTCGGCGGCGATGCAGACAACTTCGAGTATCCTCGTTACTGCTTGGACGTGACATTGTTCCGAGTCTACGAAGATGGCAAGCCGGCCAAGATCGATCATTATCTCAAGATGGATCCCAATGGAGCCAAAGATGGCGATTTGGTTTTTGTATCGGGTAACCCAGGCCGTACTCGCCGAATATTGACCTCCGATGCAGTCGAGTACCAACGCGATACGGCTTTGCCTCGCACATTGAACATGCTGCGACGCAAAGAGATCGCCTTGCAACAGTATGGACTCGAAGGCCCCGAGCAAACCCGACGCGGTCGCGATGACCTGTTTGGTATTCAGAACTCCCGCAAAGCCTACACAGGGATGCTCGCAGGGATCCAAGACCCATCGTTTGTAGAGTCCAAGCGCAAGAGCGAACAAGAGATCTTCAGTACGCTCAAGTCCGATCCTAAACTGTCTTCCCTATCGGGTGCTTGGGATACGATCCGACAACTCCAAGACAAACGCCGTGAGATGATCACCAAGGGGGCTTCGCTGCGCACCCAACTAGCGGGTTTTGCAGAGAAGATTGTCTTGATGGCCACCGAGGACACCAAGCCCAGCGCTCAAAGACTGCGGGAATTCCGCGATAGTGCACGCCAATCGCTCGAGCAAGAACTCTTCTCTGAAGTCCCCGTGTACGAAGACTTAGAGAGAATGCTCTTGGCTGATGAACTCTCCCGATTGGCTGAAGATCGAGGTGGTAACGATCCGCTGGTAAAGTCCGTGCTGGCCGGCAAAAGCCCCCGCGCTCGCGCTGCTGAAATAATCGCAGGAACGAAACTCGGCAGCGCCCAAGCACGCAAAGAATTGGCAAAGCAAGGTCTCGATGGTATCAAAAATAGCACGGATCCTTTGGTGGATATGATCCGAAAAATGGAGCCCGAGTACCGCAAGATTCGAGAGGCAACCGAAGCGATCGACGAGCAAGAGCGACAAGCTTATGCGAAGGTCACCGAGGCGAAATTCGCTGTCGGTGGTGATTCGGTTTATCCCGATGCGACCTTTACACTTCGGCTCTCCTACGGGGCCGTTTCAGGATACGAAAGCAATGGCAAGCAGATTCCTTCAAGCACCAAGCTTGGAGGTGCCTTCGAGCATGAAAAAGTTCACTTGGAAAAAGATCCTTGGGTCTTGCCCAAGAGTTGGCATGCTGCCAAGGATAAGATCAATCCGGATGTTCCATTTAATTTTGTTTCGACTTGCGACATCATCGGAGGCAATTCAGGTTCGCCTGTGGTGTCTCGCGATGGGGCTATGGTTGGAATCATCTTTGATGGCAACATCGAAAGCCTGCCCGGAGATTTCTATTACTCCGATAAGCAAGCTCGATCGGTATCGGTTCACATCGCTGGAGTTTTAGAGGCGATGCGAAAGATCTACCAGGCGGGCCATCTTGCAGACCAAATGGGGAAATAGTTTGTATTATCTACAAGCCCTGGCGGCATTTGTTCTCTGGGGCATATTTCCATTGTATTGGAGGCTGCTCAAACATGTCAGCGATCCGGTGGAGATCATCGGCCATCGGATCGTTTGGTCGCTTCTGACTTTGGTGCTATGCATCAGCTTGTTGTCCCAATGGGATGAGATTCGCCAGACATTGGCCAATCGCAAACGGTTGTTGCTCGCAACCCTTGCGGCGGTGCTCATCAGTATCAATTGGTTGGTGTTCATCTGGGCTGTACTCAATCAGAGCGTCGTCGACGCGAGCCTTGGGTACTTTATGAATCCGCTTTTTAGTGTCGTTCTCGGCGTTCTGATTTTTAAAGAGAAACTCAGTTTGCCTCAGTGGCTTGCGGTTGGTATCGCAGCCATAGGGTTGTTGTTAAGCTCCATTGAAAGCAAAAGGATCTGGGTATCGGTCGCTTTGGCTTTTTCCTTTGCACTTTATGGCGTGGTGAAAAAGCAGACCAAGCTCTCGGCAGTAGCAGGCTTGGGACTCGAAACTGCGATCCTCGCCCCAGTGGCTTTGGTGTACCTTTTGCAGGCTTGGCTCCAACAGTCACAAAGCTATTCGACCGAGACCATCGGGTTGCTTGCTCTAGGGGGACCGATCACAACCATACCTCTTCTCCTGTTTGCTTCTGCATCCAAAAGGGTGCCACTGGTAGCCATGGGAATGTTGCAATACATCGGACCGACGATCCAGTTTGGGATCGGTGCATTTATGGATCATGAACCGATCGATCGATGGCGGTTGCTAGGTTTTCAATGCGTCTGGATCGCTCTAGCCATCTTCACCGCTACGGCTTGGATGAAAGCCGCAAAAGAGAATCCAAATTCATCCAAAGCCTAAGCCATTAGGATCTCAGGTGCTTTTGAATTGGGAGGAGACAAATCGCCAGAATCGCTGCGAGAGGGTCAGTCGTGGCAGTTCAAAGCAGGCGCTGCATAGTCCACCTCGACCCATGCGTGAATTGTCTCCAAGGAGTTCGAGTCGAACTCGATAAAGTGGAGTATCGGCTTGCCATAGCCCACGCTCATCGCGGGCTAGGACAAACATAGGATCGCCGGCAAGTTCGTTTGGAAAATACGCGATAGGATCGCTGGAATAGTAAGCTATCTTGGCGGGTATCGATTCGCCTGGAAGCGAGTCACTCACGATCCAAACTCGGGTTTGCATGCCGATGGATCGAAGGGTTTCGGCTGACACCAGAACGATCGCTTCTTTTTGCTCGGTCGCAGTGAACCAACCTAGCAGTTCTCCTCGCCGGATTCGCTTATGAATATCTCCCTTGGTCGCAATCGGTTGCCATTTTCGGGTCGGTTCCCCTTGACGGAAACCAATTGGGTTCCAAGTCGATTTGGGTATGAAACGGCCTTGCTGCGGCGAGTCGATTTTTAGTTTCTTGATTCGCTGTTCGATCAGTTCGATTTTTGCTGCGACTTCGGCTTGAAGTTCTTCAAGCAATGGTATCTCAGCCGCTAACGCTTCGTCGTTGACCTGCGACTGCCGGTAAACATCAACTTGCGTGGTGATTTGCAAATACTGTTGCTCAAGATCGATGCGTTCGAGTTCGATCGCTGGGTTATTGATTTCAAGGATCGACTCGCCGGCCTTTTGGAAACTGGATTCAGGGTCGTCGGTCCATTGACTCACCGACTCGATCGTTCCGTCTTCTGATGCATAAAGCGGAGTCGAGTTGCTGTACTCGGTGTAACCGCGATGGACGGTGCGATTGGGCAAAGGAATTAAAAAAACGCCAACGATCACCGCAAAGATCGATGAGAAAAATAGAGCCAATCGCCATTTGGATATCGGTTCAGGCGTAAAGAGCTCGGCCAACAAAGATTGGGCTTGGTTGGTCGAGGTTTTAACGATGCCAAAGCTCATCGCCCCAACGATTGCCAAAAAGTATAGGCCCAATCCCATAGGTACCAAAAAATGCCATAGGAACAAGAGGATTGAGCCGAGTACAAACCATCGATACAGGCTCGAAAGGATCGCGAAAGGGACTAGAAAGCCGAGTGGCAAATCATAATCCTGCCGGTCGACGTGAGCTCCCCCAAGAGAGCGCACGAGCGTTTGCCACAGGGCTGTCGAGCTTTGAGAACCCAGGTTCGGTGCACCTAGCAAGTCCGAGAGAATGAAGTATCCGTCGTAGCGAAACAGTGGGTTCGCATTAAGAACAAGCGTCCCTAAAGTGCACATGAGCCACATCCCACCGCCGAGGATATGCAGCAAACCACTTGGAGTGTTCAGGAAGATGATTCCTCCTAGGAGTGCGATCCAGAACTCGAAGTAGATCCCTGCTGCTGCGATCGACGCACGTTGCCAGCGCGATGGCAATTTCCAACTCTCGGTCGTATCGCAGTACAAGCAAGGGGTAAAGCACAGGATTAGCGCACCGATCTCTGCACAACGAACCTTCAACGCCACGCAAGTCAAATAGTGGCCAAGCTCGTGGATCGATTTGATTGCTACGAGCATGCAACCTAAAGCGAGCCAACGATCTCCTTGGATCTTGCTGATGTCATACAGGATCTC
>JBJSXX010000049.1:0-5639 GCA_046086605.1 Pirellula sp.
CTGGCCATGGTAGACCACCAGCGGAAACACGGGGCACAATGACTGGCCATTTCGTAGTCGTTGCTCCCATATCCGAACAATGTAACGGAGCAACTGAAAACAAGTCATCGGATCCGACTGGCTCTTGTGCTCCAGAAGCAGATAAACATGGCCATGGCCCCGCTGACCGTCCTGCTCTGCAAGCTGCACCGAATAGAGCAAATCCGAATAACTTTCTCGCAGTTCCTCATCGACAAAGCTGTCTTTTTGGAGCTCGAGCGAATCAAGATCCAGCGCCGATACCAAATCCGCAGAAAGGTGCGTTTGGATTAAATCTCTAGCGGCTTGCGCATGCGAGAGCGCATAGTGGAACAAGTTATTGTGTGGCGTAGAAGGCTTGGATTCGTCCATAGCTTCTGATTTTACGAATCCGTGAGTTTTACACACGGTTTTGGTCGAAAATTTTTTAGAGTAGGCTTTGAACTTTGGACTTTAGTCTTTAGCTAGCAGCCGAAAAGCCAAGCGATTAAGGACAATCGCTTTACAATTGGGCGAGCTACAAAGAGGACGCAAACTCCCTTGGCCTTACGGCCCCGGCAGGAAGCCGAAGAGCTCATTTAAGATGGCTTGATGATCTCATGGATGACATGGCCGTGAACGTCGGTCAAACGACGCTGGATCCCATTGTGGTAGTAACTCAGGCGCTCATGATCCAAGCCCAGCAGGTGAAGGATCGTTGCATGGAAATCATAGACCGTCGCTACGTTCTCAACCGCCTTGTAACCGAACTCATCGGTCGCCCCATAACTGTAGGGTGCTTTGACGCCAGCCCCAGCTAGCCAAGCAGTAAAACCTGCAGGATTATGGTCTCGACCTTTCGCCCCAGCTTGGAACGTTGGCATGCGACCAAATTCAGTACACCACACAACTAGAGTGTTTTCCAGTAACCCCCGTTGCTTGAGATCCTTCAATAACGCTGCCGTCGGCTGATCAAAGATCTCACCATGGTTGGTGTACTGATCCTTGAGCATCTTGTGCCCATCCCAATTGCTGGTTCCCTCTCCGCCGACTTGGTAAGCTCCATTGAACAATTGAACGAAACGAACCCCTTGCTCAATCAAGCGTCTTGCGAGTATGCAGTTTCTCGCGTAGGCGGCTTTGGTTTCAAGAACCGGACTACCTTTTTGGTCGGCTCCGTAAGCCGCAAGGGTCTGGGCCGTCTCGGTGGAAAGATCGCTGACATCTGGCACAGACAGCTGCATTCGGGCAGCAAGTTGGTAGCTTGAAATCCGAGCTGCAAGTTCACTATCCCCGGGATAACGCTCTAGATGATGCTGGTTTAACCGCTGAAGAAAATCCCTGGTTCTACGATCCGTTTGATCGGAGATTCCATCGGGTTTGGCGAGATTTCTTATTGGGGCTGCAGCGTTGAAATCGGTGCCTTGGAATGCCGCAGGCAAAAAACCCGGATTCCAACAATTGCCGCTCGATTGGGGCACTCCCCGCGGATCAGGGATAGCAACATAAGCTGGCAAATTTTCATTTTCGCTTCCGAGGGCGTAACTGGTCCAAGCTCCGATGCTCGGGAAACCATCGAGGGTAAAACCGGTATTCATGAAATTCTCGCCCGGACCATGCGTGTTGGTCTTGCCCGTGAGCGAATGCACGAAACACATATCGTCTGCCAAACCACCGATATTTCCGACCAGATCGGAGATCATCTTGCCCGACTGCCCCCGAGGTCGAAACTCCCAAGGACTCTTTTGCAAGGTTCCTTGCCCTCCCTGGAAGGTGATGAGCTTCGCGGAACCGGGCATTGGACGATCATGATTCTCGATAAGCGACGGTTTGTAGTCGAATGTATCCAGATGGCTACAAGCTCCTGCGCAAAAGATCATCAGCACCTGTTTGGCTTTTGGTTCAAAGTGCGAACCCCTAGCTCTGTTGGGGTTGGCTGGATCGATCACCGGACTGATCGGTGTCTTGTCGTCGGACTGGGCAAGAACCCGATCTCGCACTAGCAGATCCATCGCGGCCAAAGTACCCAGCGACATCCCGGTGATCTTTGTCAAATGGTTGGCCAAGAACGAGCGTCGGTCTTGTGGAGGCTGGTTGTACATCGGGACGATCCAAAGAGACCTAAAATAGGAATAAAAACTCGCTGGCGTTGAGGAGCGCTCGGCAGTATTGCACAAGACCTTGATCTTGAATCATCTCCTTTGAAAGCTCGATTTCCTGGGCATCAGGATCCCTTGCAAAGAGGATGTTGAAGGATAAACGTATTTGCTTCTGGATATCCGCTTCTGAAATGCGGTTAAGTCGCAGGGCAAACAACTCGGCCTGTTGCATCACAAAGGGGCTATTAAAAAGATTGAGCGACTGCAAGGGTGTATTTGAACGTGGTCGTTTTGGCATGACTTGATTGCCACTCGGGCAGTCAAAGGCACCGAACACCGGATCTTGCTCTTGGCGGATGCGAGTCAAGTAAACCATCCTACGGTACTCAGCCGGGCCGACCTTCTCTTTTGGAAAGTAGCGGTAAACATTGTCTTGTTCGACCCGTTGCAAATAAAAGCCAGGGCCACCCATTCGGTAATCCATAACATCGCTGGCAACGAGCATGCTATCGCGAATCGCTTCGGCTTCGAGTCTTCTGGGAGGAAACCGCCATAAGAGCCTGGCATCTGCATCGATCGAAAGTCCTTGTGGATTGGGCTTGGACGATTGCCTAAAGGCTCTTGAAGTGAGCATCGATCGGTGCAAGTGCTTAAGTGACCAGCCATGTTCGATGAGTCGTTGGGCTAGCCAATCGAGAAGCTCGGGATGGGTCGGAAGTGTTCCATTGGCCCCAAAGTCACTAGGGGTATCGACGATCCCTGTCCCAAAGGTAAATTGCCAAAGTCGGTTGGCGATGACTCGGGCTGTAAGCGGATTTTTTGGGTTGACGAGCCAATTGGCTAAGGCCAAGCGTCGTGCCTGTTCGGGCGTATCCTCACTGAGTTGCTCGCCCACAAGAGATGCCACCAATGCTGGTTGGACGACCTCCCGCTTCATCAGAGGATCGCCTCGATAGAGCCGATGGATGGTCGGCGGAGTTGAGAAGGTACCCAGCCATACAGAGCGCCCTTTGGTAAGCGCCTTTTCTTCAGCGGTTAGGCTGGCGGCTTTCTCTTTCAAAGAACGGTACTGAGATCTCTGCTGAGGATCCAAAAGTTCGACAAGACCATCGTTGCCATCGGTAGACAAAGCCATGCGCCCAGTATGCGATGCAATCATCTTCCATTGATCCGAGTCGACTAGGGCTTCAATTTTGTACTGAGTCGGTGTGCGATCTTTGTACTGCTCGGAGCGATCTCTTCCCCATCGCATGCGTTTGATACTTTGAGGCTCTTTGAAATCGATTTGAATCCAGCCCGCATTGGCTTGATTGGAAATCCAACTGTTGGAGTTCCCGGTTTTTCCGTCGTTGATATGCTCAATTTTATGGATTGCATAGCCTTCGAGGCTCCCAGATGCTTTGGCTATCGAACCAACCTCAGCCAAAGCGACATTCTTGTCTTGGATGTCAAAGACTTCCCATTCATCGATACAAGGCTGGGAGTTTCCAGAAGCCATGATGGTAAATCGAACCGATTTGGTTAATACCGGTTCAAAGGCTTCTTCATTGAGTTTGGGTGAGACAGCAGGACGGAGATCTTTCGTAAGCGCGATCGCTTGGGCTTGGGCCTCGATGGTCTCGATCTGTTTTTGTAACTTACGGATATCGGTTGCGATTTGATCCAGACGCTTACTCTGCTCTGGACTAGATTCACTTGGCAGGTTTCGATCTCCAAAGTTCACGCCAGCATAGATGGCTTGGAGCGAATAGAAGTCTTTTTGTGAGACGGGATCGAATTTGTGATCATGGCAACGAGCGCAACCCAGAGTCAGGCCTAAGAAGGCGGTACCAGTGGTGTTGATCAAGTCGGCCAGTTCGTCTTGGCGTTGCATGAGAGTCAAGTTCACATCGGGACTTTTGACGATGTCATAAGTTCCTGCGACGAGAAATCCCGTGGCGAGATCTTCGCCGAGCGCATCGCCTGCGATCTGCTTGGTGACAAACTCGCTATAAGGCATGTCTTGATTGAACGCTCGGATAACAAAGTCACGGAAGGGCCAAGCGTTGTAGCGGACGCGATTGGTTTCAAATCCATTGGACTCAGCGAATCGGATCACATCGAACCAATGTCGAGCAAGCCGTTCACCGTAGCGTGGATCAGAGAGAGTTCGGTCGACGAGTTTTTCGTAGGCATCGAGGCTTGAGTCGTTGCAGAACAGGGAGACTTCCTCGGGTGTTGGGGGTACGCCGAGTGCGACTAGAAACAATCGCCTGATGAGAGTTGAACGATCTGCAGGCTCTGAAAAGTTCAATCGCTTTGGATCCAGTTGAGTTTGGATCCACTGGTCGATAGGGTTGTGGCTATGGGATTGCGTAGGAGTATCGCTTGTTGGGAGCCAAGGATCTTCGATGGGGCGAAAGCTCCAAGGGAGTGGCTTTTCGAGCAGTTTAGAGTCGTCTGGGCCAGTGGCACCCTGCTGGATCCAAACTCGGATTTTGGCGATTTGATCATCGGAGAGCCGGTCACCTTCGGGAGGCATTTGGTAGTCGGGATCTTGGCCAGTGATGACCTGAATCAATCGGCTGTTTTCGCTGTCCTTGGAATCTAGGATTGGACCACTACCTGCACCCTTGAGGATGGCCGATCGCAAGTCGAGTCGAAGGTCAGCGGTTTGTTTGCTTGGACCATGGCACTGAGTGCAGTGCTGGTCAAAGATTGGGGCTATGTCGCGCTGGAAATCAATGGATGGCTGCGAGCTATGATTCGGGACTTGCGCATAAGCCACCGATGCAAGTCGGTTTGAGTTGCACAGCAAGCAGGCCAGGGTTAGACCGATGGCGGCCAGGCTCCGGTTTAGGGTTTGTCGCGTTTGCATAAGATCGATTGGGTTAGCGGGCGGGATTCAAGTATACCTCAGGGGATAGACAAGATCAGACGACCAAAGCTTTTCCCTGGCTAATTCGTTGAAACCGATAGCTCGCATCGGGACGCAAACGGATCGTTTTGACCAAAAAGAGGTATTTAATTCACTCGATTGGTAGAATGCGCCTGCAAGGTGGGTTTTCGAATCTGGACACCTTGGAGGAAGTAAGATGTCGAAGAAAATTGGAGTTTACCCTTGGGTTGATTTCGCATTCCGAAAGATTTTTGGGAAGCCCGGAAACGAAGTGTGACCGTAGAGTTGTCGAAGTACAAAAAGGACACGTTGGGCAAAGCAACAAACTTTGAGCAATGGTGTTATTGGATGAAAAACGCGGACAAGCATACAGCAGAGGAACTTCGGAGCTTGTTACCCGACGAGGCACTTTGGAGAGCAACTGAAGAGCTTAGCGAGATCAAGCAGATTACAGAGGAGAAAGAGATGTACGATTCAAGGGAGAAAGCGATCAGAGATCAAGAATCTCACCTGATAGAGTCGCTCAGTAAAGGGCGAAAGCAAGGACTCCGAAAAGGACTCAAGAGAGGTCTGGAGAAAGGGCTCAAGCAAGGACGGCAAGAAGGACGGCAAGAAGGGTGGCAAGAAGGACGACAGGAAGGTGCGAGGATGGGTATCGAGATCGG
>JBJSXX010000050.1:0-2121 GCA_046086605.1 Pirellula sp.
TTCTTCCGAAATAACATCCTGCAGTACAAGGTCGAAGATTCGAACCTTGCCGATGCCCGAGCCCGAAAGCCTGGAAACGACAGCGACATCAATGACTTGGTCTTCTCCGTAAATATTCTTCCCTACCTGAACTATGACGACTACTCGGTCTTCAACAGAGGAGCAAATTTTTCAGGAGCACCCGAAGGCTTCAAGCTTGATGCTAAGAGCGGTGTATTGGCAAACGACTATCTCCCATCGAACCCCAATGTCAAGCCGACGCTAACACACATCAGTATCGATGGCGGAACAACGTGGCTTGAAGTCCTCAATACCCAAAAGAAGCAGAATCGGTTGGTCGTCAGCGACCCATCGTTGCATGGAACGCTGACGGTTTTTACCAATGGAGCCATAGAGTTCCAGCCCAGCGTCAATGACCCTTACTGGAAGATCCAGGCCACGGATCAAACGGCCGATCCTGACCCCGTTGTTTTCATGTACCGGGCTTTTGATGGATTAGATTCGGCAGAGACCGAGGTTTCGATCACCCATGGCTACTACCAACGAGGATCGGGGCTGGACAAACTACACCAAGGTCAACGCATGTACTTCTTGGCCGGTGGTGGAGATTCGACGTCCTTCAACGACGGCCGATCGGAGTTCTTCCAAAAGGGTAGCAACGGCAAAGACATCGTGCTTGTTTCCCAAGGGATCGAACAACTCGAGTTCATCAACGATGTCTTTGATGTTTACGCCGCAGGCAAAGTCCGTTCGGTCACGAGCGTGAACATCACCACCAGAGCGCAGGCGATGGATCCGCGAATTGCGAGCATCATTTCGGGTGCGGATGCGATTTGGTTCGGAGGTGGTGCGCAGTCGCTATACCAATCGATTTTCGTCGGTACGCCACTGTTCTCGGCGCTGGCCAACGCAGCCCGTAGCAATGTAGCGATCGGAGGGACCAGTGCCGGTATGGCGATGCTCGGCCAATCGGCTTATATCGATGTTCCTTGGGACAGCGTCAAGAGTCGGTTTGTGACCCAACAGCCACAAAGTCCGCGTGTTCAGATCATGACCCAAGGTTCCCAATTGCCTTTTGCCGGTTTGACTTGCGTCTCGAATGCACCTCTGGGGGGAATCATCACCGACACCCATTTTTCGGACCGAGATCGGATGGGAAGACTCACCGCGTTCATGGCTCGCAATGGCCATCGTGGACTGGGTGTCGACGATAGCACCGCGCTGCTCATGAGCAGTGTTGGAAATGAATGGAAATGGACTGTCTTTGGTGAAGGGAATGTCTATCTAGTATCGCCTTCGAGCAATAAGGTAACGCCTAGGTACCAAGATGGTGGCCGGTTGACCTACAACCCACTGAACGTGACCCGTATTGCGGCCGGAACGACGACGACCCAAGCTGCCGCGATTGCGTCGCCGAGCTATAAGATCTTTGTCAGCCAAGGAACGATCTACACGACCGAGAACGGTGGTAGTCTGTACTAGTGGTCGAATCAAGTTTTCTGGCCAGATGATCCAAATCATCTGGCCAGATCGCTTAGGGCAAATTAGGGAATCGCTCAGGCGATACAGCGAGAACTCCTCTGATTGGGCCCCAAACAAGCACCCCTAGGGGGCTTAAATAAATTCCTCGCCGTTGGCTGCGGGTTAAACGAAATATCGCCAATCTAGAACTCCACCTCTGCGCCACCGCCTCTGCCCCTTTGCGGCTTTCCTTTGCGTCTTTGCGTCTTTGCGTGAGACCTGGCTTTCTCGCCCCCCCACAAAATCGCACAGGCGATACAGGTTGATGTTCCCCAGGATGTAGCCTAGGATACTTACGTCGTTCGCTTTGCGACCCGATCATCAGCGCCGGTTCCACAATCTCCATCCCATTTGGCTCCTATGGAAAATAACCACTCCGAAGTCGACGAGCGCCTCTCGGTAGGTCGCAAAAAGGCTAG
Source organism: Pirellula sp. (assembly GCA_046086605.1). GTDB lineage: Bacteria > Planctomycetota > Planctomycetia > Pirellulales > Pirellulaceae > JBKCUI01. Next base: position 1,941 of record JBJSXX010000050.1, read on the forward strand.
ATGGACACAGTTAGAAAAGGATGTTCAAAAGCTTAATGATAAACGGAAGTCAACGAGACAGATCCTCAATGCTTTGCGACCGCAATACCCTTCCCTAACCTGGGAAATCGTGCGTTCAATGTGCAACAAAAACCCAAAGCGAGCAAAACGAGGCAATAAGTCGAAATGACTACCCCACGAC
>JBJSXX010000051.1:0-2916 GCA_046086605.1 Pirellula sp.
AAAGGCTAACTTGCTCTGGGTTGAAACCAGATTTTGGCAATTGATCGACCCACATATCAGCAAACCTAGGTAGCATCGCATGGAGCAAGGATTCTGAGCCTGGGGCTGACTCCAAGGCCGATGCTACAATCTGTTTGCGAGAGCTCTGGGCAAGGGGTTTAAGGTTCTGCCAGACAACGCGACCGAGGATTGGATCGAGCATTGCATCGTTGGAACTGGCTGCCAATATATCGAGTTGGGTTTGTGCGTAAGCCTTTTCGTCTTGGATCGCGCGATGGAATTTAGGTGCCGCAATCGAGACTTGCAGTCTCACGCGAGGATCGGCGTCTTTGGACAGCACTCTGCATTTTGCTAATAGAGTCTGGTTGCCTGGGAACTGGTCGGCTGTTAATCGCACGGCCCAAGCACGAACTTCGGGATTCAAGTGGCTCAGCAGCGACTCGAGATGTGTTTCAGAAAGAGCACCTGAACCGGCCAATGCCCACAGCGCATGCATCGAGTTTTTGAGCGAGCCGGATTCGATCGAGAGCTTTTGAAGTTCCTTCGCCGTAGTAGAGTCCACTTGGAGACCTCGCTCAGCGAGTTCAAGTTGAGATCGTTGTCTTACGAATAGATTGCTATCACCAAGGGCTCTGATGAGTTCTTGTTCATCGAGTTTCGAGATGTCTTGGTAGCGTTGTTTTGGGCGTTTATCATGAACGATGCGATAGAGTCGTCCATGCCCGCGATCGACTCCCTTGGGGTCTGCCGATGCATCTTGATAACAGTGGTAACGATCGTACCAATCCAGGACGTACAAGCATCCGTCTGGGCCGATCTTCTGAGCAACGGGCATAAACCAGACATCGTTAGCGGTAAGAAAATCGGGTTCGCCGAAACCTTGATAGGTCGCACCGAATCGCTCGATACGATCGACATTGATGCATCCACCGTGGATATTACCCATATAGAGTTTATCGCGGTAGGATTCAGGGTAGGCATCCGAGTCAAAGTATTCGATCCCGCAGTAGGCGGCCATTTGGTGTTTGTGTTTGACGATCGATTCGGCCCACCATGTATGGGGCGGATATGGGCCACCTTGTCGCAGATAGTAACCGCTCTCGGTTAGATGCCAAAGATGATCGATGACGCATGCGCTGACAAAGGAACTCCCGACGGAATCAAACGCGATCCCCCACGGATTGCTGGTCCCTTCGCAAAAGACCTCAAACTTCTTTGTCTTGGGATGGATCCGGAACATTGCACAAGTGAATTCAAATTTCTTTCCATCCTGCTGGACTGTCGAGGGATTGAATACACCGTTCAAACCGTAGAGGTATCCATCGGGTCCCCAAGTCAATGCGTTAGGAAGTTCGTGGGTGTCGATTCTTCCAAATCCGGTAACAACAACCGTTGATTTGTCGGCAACATCGTCCCCATCGGTATCTTCGAGGAAAAGGATGTCAGGAGCGTTGGCGACCCAAACACCACCATGCCCTACGGCGATTCCAGAGGGGATGTTGAGTCCTTCGGCAAAGATTTTTACTTGATCCACTTTGCCATCGGCATCGCTGTCGGTGAGGATCTTGATCCGATCCTTGCCCGGCCCGGGTTCATGCCTTGGGTATTCAAAACTCTCTGTCACATAGATGCGGCCTGCATCATCAAATGCCATAGCAACAGGATTTTGGATATCCGGTTCGCTTGCGACCAATTCGACATGGAAGCCATCAGGGACGACCATGCGAGAAAGCGCCTCGGCGGGACTCAAAGGGGGCCCGGGTGCCTTGGTCTGTTTGCGTGGAATAAACTCCTGATCTTGGACTCCATCGATTGCTTGGATCAAGACGATTGGCCATAGGATCGCTAAGGAAATTCGAACACAGAGGCGACGGGAGTTTATTTTCTGTTGCATCATTTGGGATTTCGAATCGATAACAAAAAAGGATTATTTATGGGAGCAAGCGCCATCGAGCCTGTCGTAGTTGGGCCAGCGGCGAATTAGGCAAGACTTCGTACCAAACGGTCAAAAGCGTTCGATCGTCGCACTGAACCGTCGAAGGATATCCTAGATCGCCGGTGACTCCGTCGGAGCTGATGACTAAGGGATCGGACCAACTGGCCCCTCGATCAGTGCTGATGCGAACCTGATTTCCAAACGGCTTACGGCGATGGCCATAGCTCATCAGAAGTCGACCGTCGCTGAGCCTCAGCAGATGCGAGGGGAGTCCCCAAACACCGATCGAGTGCGGAGTTGTCCAAGTCCTGCCGCCGTCTTCGGATTCGCATTGCAAAGTCTCTCCGTTGGCAACGGAGTTCTGATTGCGGATATGGCAGATCCATCTGCCTTGTCCCGCGTCGACCATATGCAACTCATGGTAAAGATTTGGATCATCACCATTGCGGATCGGTAAATCGGCAAGCCAATTCCACTCTTGGCCATCATCTTTGGACTCGTAGAAAGCCAATTTGCCATCATCCCACAGGGCCTTTCCCGCGTAGATCACACGACCATCGAGCGTAGCGATCGGTCCATGAGGACTGTTAACAGGTACACGGTAACGGGCAGACCAAGTTACACCGCCATCGGTCGATCGGATCATGAAACATCCAAGCTCACTTTTGCGTTGCTCGGGGCTCAGGCGATCGCGAGCCGCCTTCCATTCATCGAGCAATTTGGCATCTTCGAATCCACCTGGTTGACCTAGGGGAGTCTGTTCTGCTTTTTGGAGAACGCTCTCGTAGGCTAATGACGTAAAGTGTGATACAAGGATGGATCCTTTTGGGGTTTCCAAGACCCCGGCATCGCGGTCATCGATCGGGCTATCGAGGAGGACTTGAGGCCACCCCCAGGTCTTTCCATGATCGGTTGAGCGCATCCATTCGAGGCGTCCGAATGGGCACACATGCTTTTCGCGACCACCAGAAAAGGCCAGC
>JBJSXX010000052.1:0-8989 GCA_046086605.1 Pirellula sp.
GATCGAAAGCCAGAGGGTAGCAAGTAGGCAGATCTCTCGGAGATGTAGAATCATGTTTATTTCCAGAGCTCGAAGCCACAAAGCGCCTTACAGAATGCACCACGGTTGTCCTCTGTAATGTAACACGGTTGTCCTCAACCGTGACCGACGACCGTAGGTCGGAGTATAGGCTGAGAACAGCCGTTGAACATGATTCCCAACGGCTGAGGACAGCCGTTGAACATGATTCCCAACGGCTGAGGACAGCCGCTGAACGTAAAGCCCAACGGCTGAGGACAGCCGTTGAACGTAAAGCCCAACGGCTGAGGACAGCCGTTGAACATGATGCCCAAAATAGAACCAGCCGACACGCTTTACGCTTGCCGGCTGGTTGGTGGCTTGGAAATTCAAAGTCAGAAAGGAGACGACTACTTCTTCTTTTTCTTCTTGTCGTCGGCTTCGTCTTCCTTCTTCACTTTCTTCTTTTTCTTGAGAGATACCTTTGGCACTCGTACCTTTGCCATCCCCATGACGATCGATTCGTCAGTCCACTTGTCCAAGTCTTGGAGGCGTTTGATACGCTCGGCACGGGTCATCACGTTCCGGGACTTGATCGCTCCGGCTCGTACTTTTAGGCTTTTGTCTAGGGTCATTTTGGTTCACAACAGTGGTAAAAAACGGCCATGTCGGCCCACTTCTGAGGGGGAAAAGCTTATCTTTGGAACGAATTCCTTTCAAGCCAACTTTGGACTATATTTTGTTTTTCGACTAGGGTTTGCCGTTTCCTAGACTGAATTGCCCCGGGTTTTACTCCCAGGTTTGCCTTTTTTCGTCGATTTTAACGGTCTTTTCCGGTTCCAATCTCCCCAACAGGGGGCCAACGATGAGTATCCACCCCAAACGATCCGGGATGATTCGAAAAAGCCTGCTAGTGCTCCTTGGAATTCCTTTCCTGGTGGCTCTATGGCTTGCGGCCTACTTTTGGGTCGGCCATTCATCGCATGATTTGATCTACAAGAAAAACGCCCCGGGCCAAGCCATCGCTAGGCTCGATACATGGTCGCCGCTGATGTTCTATCCATCGAAATGGAGTTGGCTCAGAGCCGAGGCTTATCGAAAGCTCGGAGACCGCGTTCGCGTCAGCCGCATCGTCGACCAACTGACAACCACTGGGATGCCGGGGGTTGAAGCATCAAGTCCACTGCTGCTTATGGACTCGGCGGCTGGTCTACCCACGAAGGTCAAAGAGAACCTCGGACCGCTTTTGCAGCTTTATAAAGACGACGGCGGTGAGGTGTTAGGTGCGATGATCCAGGGCTTCCTGAATCAAGGGGACCATCAAAGCACTAGCCAAGCATTGACCCTTTGGAATGCTCTCTACGATGACGATCCGAAGGCGGCTTTTTGGCAAGGAGTTTACAGCACGGTCAGCTACGATCTCGATACGGCTTTGACTTCTTTCAAACGCGCCATCGAACTTGATCCGAATGATCCAAAGGCCCGACAGGAATTGGCCGAGGTCTATCTTGAAAAAGCAAATTTCGAACAATCCCGTGAAATGTTCCAGTGGCTTGTCGAGCACGGCAGCGATTCTCCTGAAATCATCACAGGTTACGCTCGCTCGCTTTTGAACTTGGGGTTTGCCGACCAAGCATCCGAGCAACTCAAGAAGCTTCCTGATGTGACGAAACTTCCAAGTCCCGAACTCGCTCTGGTCTGCGAGACGAATCTCGAAGCCGACCAAGCCCAGCAGGCAAGCGACCAAGCATCGATTTTGCTTAAGCGTTGGCCCGATGCATTGCCTTACTTGCAACTCAAAGCCCGCAGTTTGGCCAAGCTCGGGCAAACCGCCGAAAGCGAGAAGCTATTCGCCCAAGCTGCAGAAAGTCAGAACCGACGTCCACAAGTCGACCAGATGATTGAGCGTATGGCAACGGAAACCAATAACCAGCAACTTCGCCGGGACATGGGTGAGTTGATGATGAATTATCTCGATCCCGCAGGTGGAGTCGGCTATGTCCAAATCGCATCCCGGGCCGATCCATTCGACATAAAGACGCAGGAGATTCTTGCAGGCTACTACGAGAAGGAAGGGAATTTGCAGATCGCAGAAAATCATCGTCGAATGATACGCAGGATTCAGCAAGTCTTGCTCGATTCGATCGATGCAACCACTCCGCCCAGTACCAATCTTCCGGCTCCCAACTTGCCCGCTCTACCTTCAGCGTTGCCAACCAATCCTTAGGATCCCACAAGCTAATGCCTTTGCAGCCAAGCTTTCGAGTTCGCTTTTTGTGGACGATCTTCTCGGCGTTTGGTTTTCTCCATCTGTGCGGTTGTGAGACCAAAAAGGTGTCCAAGGAACCTGAGTCCAAGACCGCTATGCCAACGACGGCAGAGCCGAGTTCTTCGGTGATGAAGTTCGCGAGCGTCGCAAAGCAAAGCGGGATTGAGTTCAGTTATCAAAATGGCGAGGCGCTGTGGCTCGTTGCGATGATCGAATCCAACGGAGGTGGAGTCGGTTGGATCGATTTTGACCGCGACGGCAGATGGGATCTTTTTTTGCCCGGCGGAGGTCAACTGACTTCGGACAAGCAGCCGGTCATGGTTCCCAACGCTTTATACCGTCAGATGTCCAAACAAGTCTTTGCTCCGGTGGCTCGAAATGCGTGTGTTGAAGCTGGCGTGTGCTATTCTTTCGGAGCCGCGGTTGGTGATTACGATTCGGATGGATTGACCGACATTTTCATCACCGGGTATGGTGGGCAGCAATTGCTCAGAAATCTCGGGGACGGAACGTTCGAGGATGCCACCAAGCAGGCCGGCTTCTCCCATCGAGGTTGGAGTTCTTCGGCAGCGTGGTTCGATGCAGAAAACGACGGAGATCTAGATCTTTACATCGCCCACTATGGTGTTTGGAGCCCGCAGAGCGACAAGCGTTGTACGAATGGACAAGGAGAACTCGATCGCTGCGCACCGGCCGATTATGTGGGAGAATCCGATGAACTTTGGATCAACCGAGGCGATGGTTCGTTCGAAGATCGATCGGAGTTTTTGAATCGCTTTGAGTACCGGGGCATTGGTGTCGTAGCTTGCGACTTTGATCATGATGGCGATACCGATCTTTATGTGTCCGATGACGAAGACCCCAACATGCTCTTTGACAATCAAGGTGACTTGCAATTCAAAGAGATCGGGGCACAGTCGGGTACCGCACTAGGCTCTCGAAGTATCGTCGACGGCAGCATGGGCCTAGCCCTGGGAGATTTCGACGGAAACCTCAAACCTGATTTCCTGGTGACCAACTACCAGAACGAATACTGCGAACTTTATCTCAATCAAGGCAAGCAGTACTTTACGCTCGGCACTCGATCTGCGGGACTCATGGCGCTTGGTCAAGCGGTCGTTGGGTGGGGAACGGCTTTCGGAGACCTAGATCTCGATGGTGACGAAGACCTGCTGGTCATCGCCGGTCACACGAGCCGAAAGCCGATCAAAAGCAGCAATCTTCAGAAACCCTATCTTCTTGAAAACAAAGACCGAAAACGCCTTGTCTCCGTCGGCGAGTCGGTCGGCGAGTTTTTCGGCCAAGTCCACGCCGGACGCGGGATGGCCGTCGCCGATTACGACAACGACGGCGACTTGGATTTTGCCGTTAGCATGCTTGAGCAACCGACCGAACTTCTGCGCAATGACACGCCTGAGGGGAATTACTTACTTGTCGATTTGATCGGTCGAAGCACCAATCGCGATGCGATCGGAGCATGGGTTGAACTGGAACTTGCTAGTCGAGCAGAGCCCGGAATGAAGCTCATTCGCCACCGATTTGGTGGTGGCTCGTATGCTTCGACGCACGCGAACACTTTGCACTTTGGACTCGGTCGTGCCACTGGGATTTCGAAACTGACCGTCCACTGGCCCGGTGGCAAAACCGAAACCTTCATCGATCTGGTGCCCAACCAACGCTTGTGCGTGATAGAATCGTCGGAGTGAAGTGCGAAGCGCGAAGTGCTTCGTTGGATACCTAAGCAATCCAATTACTTTTTACGATCGTTTTTTAGCAACTCAACAACGACATGACTGATAAGCCTGCGAATCAACTGCCGACCCAAGACGTACCGGCAGCGTCGTATCCATTTTTCACACATCTTGCTAGGACGATCAACTCTGGGCAGTCTCGCTCGATTGTTATCTCGGGCAACATCTACGACCTTTACTATGACGGACGAGAGTACTTGCCGTTGATTCCTTTTCTGATCAACAAGACCAAAGTGCCGGGTTTGATCCAAGTCATCTACGAACTCAATGGTCCGATTCGAATTGCAGAGGAGGATCGTTCCAAACTTCGAGAAGCCTGGACGGCTTGGAAGAATGGTGTTGCCGTCGATGCCGTCGCGACCCGAGAAGTGCTTCAAGATGGCAGTAAGTTCGAGCTTCGTCGCAAAGAGTTCGATCAATATCTTCGTGACGCGATCGGTAACTCGACCCAAGCACTTGAGTTCATGCGGCAACTGACAATTTGCTCGCGGAACTGTCTCAAAGAAAACTTGCTGATCATCATTGAGGGAACCGACATTTTGCTTCCTTCGGGCGATGGTGATGTTTCGAAGATGAACGACGCGCAGCTCCGACGCATTACGATTGTCACCGATTGGTTTGGAGATCCGTCGTTCTTTAATGGTAAAGACAATGTCTTGCTCCTGGCTGAATCTCGGAGCTTGATTCACCAGCGGGTTTCCAGGCTACCACAGGTGCTCACCGTAGAGGTTCCTTCACCGGATTTGTCTTCGAGAAAACACTACGCGCAGTGGCATGCCTCGACCAGCGGCAATCGGCATGTGATCGATTCGCTCGATATGGTAGGCGAGGCGACAGCGGGTCTGTCGCTCCATGCGATGCGACAATTGCTCATCGCCTCGGATTATTCGAAAGAGCCGATTCAGCGCCAAGATACAACTCTTCAAGTCGAGCATTTCATCCAGTCGCAACTTGGCGACGATGTGGTGGAGTTCAAAAAACCGATCCAAACGCTCAAGGACGTGATCGGGTTCTCGAAGTTAAAAGATTTTTTACGCGAGTATTTGATTCCTCGGATGAAGTTGCCAGACGATCGGGCACTTCCAGGTGCAGCCATCGCAGGCCCGATCGGGGGTGGCAAGACGTTTATATTTGAAGCGGTCGCGGCGGAGCTGGACATGCCGGTACTGGTTCTTAAAAACATTCGCAGCCAGTGGTTTGGTCAAACCGACGTGATCTTCGAGAGACTCCGACGGGTGCTCGAAGCTCTCGAAAAGGTGGTCATCTTCGTCGACGAAGCCGACACGCAGTTTGGAAGTGTAGGCGAAGGAGCTCACGAAACAGAGCGACGTCTCACCGGAAAAATCCAAGGGATGATGAGCGATCCGAAACTTAGAGGTAAAGTCATTTGGTTGCTCATGACGGCCCGGATCCATCTGCTCTCGCCCGACATCCGTCGCCCGGGGCGTGTGGGTGATTTGATCATCCCGATTCTGGATCCTACAGGCGAGGATCGACTGGAGTTTATCCGCTGGATGTTGGGCCCGACGAAGCTCGCGAGCGATGAGTTGATCGAATGGCTCGACAAAGATGGGCTCGAGGAAGACTTTTCCTCTGCGGGCTATGCGGCCCTTCGGAGTCAGTTCAAGGCGATTCCGCCCAAGAACGCCGAGGAGCTCAAGAGTATTGTCCGAGACTTTTTGCAACCAGCGATTAAGCAAACCCGGCGATACCAGACGTTGCAGGCGTTGGTCAACTGCACCCGTCGATCTCTTTTGCCCAATCCGGACGTAACCGACGAGGAGCGCGCCCAGATGGAGGCTGAAATCCGCCTACTAGAATCCGTGGGGATTCGATAGCCTGACAAAGACCCTGATAGCCGAAAACCTTTTTGAAATCCCTATTCCTTGGAGCCTGCTATGTCGCAAGCCATTCGCTTTCTGATCCTGGTGTCATTGGCACTGGTTACCGCGCCGAAGAGTTTTGCTCAAGAACTTTTTTCACAGCTTGTCGGGCCGATCCAAGTCGGGACCGTCGAGAGCGGGCCCAAGGCATCGAGCAAAACCGTTCAGGTTCCCTACATTTTTTGGGGTGGGGATATCGCAACGTTCTTGGCCAATGGAGATCTCAAGACCCAACAGGGATCGACCTACCAGCAGATGGGGTTGGACATGCAACTCGTCGCCGGGGATGACTTTGTTGGTCAGGTGCGAAACTACGTGTCGGGCAAATCTCCGATGCTGCGAGGAACGATGCACATGATCGGTTTGGCCGGTGAGGTTCTCGGTGCAGATCCACGCACCAAACCGGTGATCGTCTTGCAACTCTCCTGGAGTGCTGGCGACCACATCGTAGCCAAGAAAGGGGTTAAGAACCTCAACGAACTCAAGGGGAAAAAGATCGCTTGCCAGCAAGGTGGCCCGCACGTTGGATTGCTCTACGATTCATTGGCTGCTGCAGGGCTTGGACGCGAAGATGTTGAAATCGTCTGGACCAAGGATATCACCGGGCCAGATGGTCCAGCGGTAGCCTTTAAAAACGACTCGAGCATCGACGCTTGCTGTGTGGTTACCCCTGACATGATCGGACTTACTAGCGGACTGGATGCAACCGGAACGGGAGCCGAGGGAACCGTCGAAGGTGCGCACGTGGTCAACTCGACGGTTCAGATGAGCCGATCGATTGCAGACGTGTATGCTGTCCGGCGCGATTGGTACGACGCGAACAAAGAGTGGGTTTCGAAATTCGTTGCAGGACACTTGAAAGCCACCGAGCAACTCGTTGCCATGCGGAAAGCGTTTGGAGAGACCGGTAAGTTGTCCAAGGAGTACGAACAAATATTGAACTTGTCCCAAAGAATTTTTGGCAAAGAAGTCCTGCCGACCCTCGAAGGGGACGTGCACGGCCTATTGCTCGACTGCGGATTCGTAGGGCTGCCTGGTCAGATCGCTTTCTTCAAGCAGAAATCCAATGCCAGCGGTTTCGATGAGGTCATGAGCCGTTCGATCAATCTTGCGACACAGTGGAAGTATGCCAAGGCCCGTGCGGGCTTTGAGCCCAATGATTTTGACTACAAGAAATTAGCTCAGCTTGGCGGAATCGAATATGTCGAGCCGACGAGCGTCGAGCGATTCAATCCCAGTGCCGAATCGACCGAGATGTTTTTAGGTGAGAATCTCGATGCCAACACCATCGTGAGCTTCTCGATCAATTTCGAACCCAACGAGCAGACTTTCTCGAGCGATCGTTACGGTGCGGAGTTCCTGCGAGCCCTCAAGCAAGCCAGTCAGTTCGGCAATGCAGCCGTCGTGATTCGAGGCCATGCTGATCCATCCAAGACACTGATGGATCTGATCAAGGCAGGGATAGCCAAGGGGATTATTCAACAAAATGGAACGCAGGGGAACTATCGTTACTTCATGAATGGAAAACCGCTGGATTTGAGTCGAACCAAAGAAGTGGTCGATTTGATCAAGAACGGTTCTTTTGGGGGTGGTAGTACAGATCCTGCTGTGACCATGCAAGCTGCTTTGAGTTTGTCTCAAGCACGTGCCGAGGCGGTGAAGAAGTCTCTTGAGAAATTCGCTAAAGACTCCGGGATCACCGTCGATCTCTCGCAGATCGTTCCGGTGGGCGCGGGAATCATGGAACCTGTGATTCCCAAGCCGAGAAATATCGACGAGGCAAAAGAGAACATGCGCGTCGAGTTTCGCATTGTGAAAGTCAACCCAGAAGCCTTGACTCCGACGGACTTCAACTTTTAGGAGTACATTGTCCCATGTCAAATATCGCACGCCCCTTGTGGCTTGTACTCCTGGCATTTGTCCTTGGTAGCCCGAGCAATCCTCTTTTCGCGGGCAATAATGACCATGTTGTCATTGTGTTGGATGACTCGGGGTCGATGCGCGAGGTCATGAAGCGGGATCGCCGAAGTAGGATCGATGCGGCCAAGAGCTCACTCAAAAAGGTCATCGAGCAAATCGCTCCGGAGACCAACGTCGGGTTGCTACTACTCAATGGGGCAAGAGCCAGCAACCATTGGTACATTCCAATCGGACCAGTCAACCAGCAAGATGCCATTCGGAAAATCGATGCGTTAAGGGCAAACGGCGGAACTCCGCTTGGAGATGCACTGCGAATCGCATCGGATGAACTGCTAGCCCTGCGGGCAAAAAAAATCTACGGAACCTACCGCCTGATTGTCGTGACCGATGGTGAAGCGACCGATCAAGCACTGCTCGACCAGTACCTACCAGATATCCTGTCGCGAGGAATCATCATCGATGCGATCGGCGTAGATATGCGAGGCAATCATTCGTTGGCGACCAAGGTTCACAGTTACCGCAGTGCCGACGATCAAGCCTCTTTGTCCAATGCCATCCAAGAGATCATGGCCGAAAGGAACGGAACAGATCAATCCGGCGGGCAAGAGGATTTTGCGATGCTCGATGGATTAGGGGATTTGGACGTTGCCGAGGTGCTCAAGGCTTTGTCCAAACCAAACAACGAAAAGGTAACGGGCATTGCGATTCCGCAAGAAAATCCGGGATCCAATGGCAATCTAGGCAATTTGCCTAACAACATACCAGCCCCCTGGACGCCAAGTAATTCTGGAGGGACTATCACTTCCAACCCTACGGCTCGCCCTCAAAGCATTGTCAGTGGGATATTTAGCACCATTTGTACTTGCTGTGTTCCGTTGCTGGTGATTCTGTTTTTCGTTTCGGCTTTCTTGACGGCTTCCAAAAACAAACAAAATAGAAGTCGGTAAACCGGTCGCCTGTGTTTGATTGCTAGCATTCAAACACGGTTCTTGAAGGCGATCGGTAAATCTGTGTTTTGTATTGCGGCGAAAGCAGCGTTTTTGCTATGAAAACTCCTGGAAGTAGTTCGTTCTCAGGAGTTTACGTCATTGAAGAAGCAACCATCGCATTGGATCATCGCGCTGCTTCTTTTGGTGATGCTTGTGCCCGGCTGTGCATCGCAGCGTTAC